>JANOKE010000151.1:0-26943 GCA_031419135.1 Gemmatimonadaceae bacterium | reverse complement strand
CGGCATCGGTGCGCTGGCCGTAGTAAAAGGCCGTGCGCGCGTCGATGGGCGTGAGAAACAGCGTACTCTGAGCCCGCTTGTTGCGCACGACAATGAGCAGCGCGGCGTCGGGCTCGTCGAATTCGGTGAGATAGCGAAACGCCGGCAATTGAAAGAACGTGCTGAAGTCGTGCACGAGTTCTCGACCGCCGAACGCAATCACAACTCCACTGTCGAGACGGGCGGCCAGTGCGTTTCGGCGACTGGCGGTTTCCTGGCGGCCGACGCTCACCGCTCCCTGGGCGCGCACTGCCGCAATGGGGCATGCGAACATCGCGGCAATGACGAAAACGAACGGAATACGCATCGGAATCGGGAGCGGAGGTGGGCAGCGCGAGCGTTGGTGGCGGTGCATGGACAATGCCCGTTTACCGAGACCGCGGTCAAGAGCGAAGCACGGCCAGTTCGCACAGACTGCCTTCCCGGCGCTCTGCCCACGTGTAGCTTCGTAGGGATGTCCCTTTCCCTTGCCCCTGAGCTCGACGACGGCCTGTTTGGCTGGTGGCGGGTGGCCGGACCGCAGCCACGTCGCGCACTGATTGCCGCGTCGCTGGGTTGGGGGCTGGACGCGTTCGACGTCATGCTGTTTTCCCTGACGTTGTCGGCCGTGATCGCTGAACTGGGTTTGACGAAAACCCAGGCGGGTGCCCTGGGCTCGATCACGCTGCTGGGTGCTGCGGCGGGGGGCTTGATATTCGGATTCGTGGCCGATCGCTACGGACGCACGCGCGCCATGATGGCGAGTGTGCTGCTGTATTCGGTGTTCACGGCCGCGTGCGGTTTCTCACAGACCTTCTGGCAATTCGCTGTGTTCCGTGCATTGCTGGGTCTAGGCATGGGCGGTGAGTGGGCCAGTGGCGCAGCCCTGGTGTCGGAGTCGTGGCCGGCCAGGCATCGTGGTCGTGCCTTGGGGTACATGCAAAGTTCATGGGCCATCGGCTTTGCCACGGCCGCGATGGTGGTGGGGTTTGTGCTGCCGCGCTACGGATGGCGCGCGGTATTTTTCGTGGGCATTTTGCCCGCGTTTTTCACGCTGTGGCTGCGCCGCAGCGTGCAGGAGCCCGAACCGTGGCTGGCGCTGCAGCGTGCGAAACAGGCCGGCGGTGAAGTGGCCCGACAGGCAACCGGCAGTGTGCTCGACATGTTTCGCGGTCGCACGCTGCGCCTCACCGCCGTGGTCACGTTCATGAATGCGTGCGCGCTGTTTGGCTGGTGGGGACTCAACGGGTGGGTGCCGGCGTATCTGTCGCTCCCCACGAGTCAGGGGGGCATTGGACTCAGCACACAAACCATGTCATGGCTGATCGTGTTCATGCAGGTCGGGATGTGGTTGGGCTACGTGTCGTTTGGCTACATCACCGACGTGATCAGTCGCAAGCGGGTGTACGTCACGTATCTGCTGATGGCGAGCCTGTTGCTGCCGCTGTACGGATCCATGAAAGACCCGACAATCCTGCTGCTGCTGGGGCCGTTCGTGGCGTTCTTCGGTACAGGGTTTTTCAGCGGATTCGGTGCGGTGACGGCGGAGATCTATCCCACCACCATCCGCGCGTCGGCGCAGGGCTTTACCTACAACATTGGCCGCATTGCCAGTGCAGCGGCGCCGTTCACGGTGGGCAAGCTGGCCACCAGCGTGGGTTTCCAGATCGCGTTTGCCGTGGCGGGCGCGGCATACCTGCTGAGCGCCCTTGCGTGGAGTGGCATTCCGGAAACGCGCGGCCGCGAGCTGGAGTAGTTCGCGCGGCAGCCTACGCGGCACGAACCGCGACATACTGTCGCTTGATGCGGTTGTCTGTGCCATCAAATGGCCCGGTTCCCTGTGCGTACAGTTCCAGACGCGGCGGATTGTGGGGCGGTGCGATCCGTCGCGACTCGCGAAAGTCCTGGTTCACCGTTGCTACGGCGTCGAAAAACGTTCGGCTCCACTCGTCGGCTTCCGTCGCCGTCGCGCACCGACGCGTCTCGATGGCGATCACCAACTGTTTGTCGCCCTGGCCATCCTCGAATGTCTGCAGTTGGAATCCATCGACGATGCACGACAGCGCCGGTGTGCGGAACACCGCATCCTGAATGTCCGCTGGGGGAATCGTGCACCCGTACCACGTGACACTCATATCCGATCGACCGTAGAGAAAAAGCAGCGGGAGGTTGAGGGAGCGCGGCGCGAGTGCCTCGATGTTAATGCCGAACCCGGCGAGCAGCGTGCGCAGCGCCGGATATCGCATGACGTGACCGAGGTCGTGGATGTTGTACCGGACCTTTGGTGCGACATATCCTGGGCGACACACCGTGACCAGCATCTCGCCAGCGGGAGTCGACTCCACGAAGAAATCGGCCGGATTGAACTGGAAGACCATCGGGAGCGTGCCGCCGTGTTGCGCAATACGCGACGCGATCTCGGGCCTGGTTTCCATAAGCTGCCGCAGCGCGATCGTGAGGTCGGTTTCTGCAGCGATATTCAATTCGAGATCAGACGCACCGTACGAGCCGTACACGCGCGCCACACCACGGGTTTGCAGATAGCGTCGCATGGATTCACTCATGCCCTCACCGCCATACACGAAGGACACCGTGTACGCGGACCAGTTGACGTCTGCTGAGTCCACCAACTGCTTGAGAAAGGGTGGATAGCCCAGTATCAGGTAGTGGTGACTCGGCCCAAAATGGGTGAGCGTGTTCACAATCTTCGCAATGTCCGGACCCAGCGACTTCAGGCGGCACCAGGAGGACAGGGCCAGCGTGAGGTTGATACCGGTGGCCCAGGGCCCCAGGGCAAACGCGTTGATCACGAACAGCGGTTCGTGTCCGAAGCGGTACTCCAAACCCCGACGAATCGTACGTGCGTTGGCATTGCGTTCGGCCACTCCGCGAATCCAGTTGGTGGGCTGTCCGCTGCTGCCGGACGACTCGTCGATCAGAACGCCTCGGGGCGGTATGGTACCGCCAACGCAACGGGACGCCATGGAATACGCGTTGACGTAGTTGGCCTTGTCGGTCATGGGGATGCCGTGCCGAGTCGTCTCACCCGGCGCCGCCTGCGCGACACTGTGCTGCACGAAGTCACGGTATGCAGGTACGCGGTGCAGGCTGGATACGTGTCGCAGCCATACACCGAACCGACCCATGTGCCAGCGTGTGGATTCACATCCGCGCAGCATGAGCGCTGTAGAGCACACACCACTTCGGTGGAGTAGCCACCAACACGGTTCCAGCACGTGATATCCAATGGCAGCGGCCACTCGAGACCGCGTGGTGGTCAGCAGGTGCCTGGCGTTGTCCATCATATCAGCTCCCGGTCGTCGAGGAAGAGGGCAGGGGTTTCGAGGCGATAGCTGCGCGGCGGACGGGCACTCCGGCCGACCCGGGCAATGAGCCACACGGGATCACGGGGTGCGTCGGCACCGAGTCGCGCCAGAAACGCGGCGTGCGTTTTTGCGTTTGTGACGACCGAGCCAAATGGGTGCAGTTGCAGATTGTGTCGAGTCAATTCGAGCCAACTTCTGTGAAGTACTTGCCCGGTCTGAATCCAGTCTGCTGGTGTGGCGAACGGGCCCGACCACCATACAATGGTTCGAGTGCCACGCATGCCGCGTAACAGCAATCTCCCGCACAGCTCGGCGCGCCTACCGCGCGCCCACCGCTCGTGGTGCTCGAAGAAGTCGCGGAGCAGCCAGCCTGGGAATCGCAGGCAGTGGGCCCACAGCCCGTCTTTTGTGGACTCGGCCTCGGTGTGCGTGGGGCGAATCCAACGGGCCAATTCCGTGCGGGTTGTGTTGTCCTGCAGGTCGTCGAAGAGCGCGCGTTTGTTGAGTTCGAGACAGTCGTGTATGAATGGCGCGTTGTCAGACCATTGAAGGCGATGATCCCCGAGACATCCGGCGTGTGCCAGCGCCGTCAGAGACTCAGTGGAGACTGGCGTTCCATCATACGGCAGTCGCGACGTTTTGCGTTGCAGCAGCCGGTCCCTTTGCGCGAGCGCGTCGTTGCGGGGGACGCTGGTTTCGTCGATCAGCCGGAGGGTCGCGAACAATGACGGCTTGTTAGTGGAGTAGTCGAGCGTGCGCGCCTCGTAGTGAGCCTCTACCCGCGCCCGGTGCGGCGCGACCGCGATTGAGAGCGCCTCGACGAACATGGCAAGGCTCATCGTGGTGAAGGCCGAAGTCGGATCCGTGTTTGGCAGTCGTCGACGCGGATCGTGGTAGACCTCCGCTTCGTGGGCAGAGAGCAGCCGCAGTCGCCACGGCTGGATGTTGTGCGGAGACGGCGTCCATCGGGCGTATGCCGCGGCCTCCCGCCACAAGCCGTCGGGATCGCGCTCGTCGAGTGTGTCACCGGTGCCTTGGCCGGTCATCGTGTTTTGCGGTATCTGAAACGACCGCGCACAGGCGGCGAGGAGTGTGGCTGCCCCGGCCGAGCCGAGTCCCTGCAGGAACTGTCGTCGTTGCACCGTTCCCTCCATTTGGTACGGCCGGCTCACTGCAACGAGCACCGCGTTGGTGATCGTCCGGCCACTTGTCAGGGAGTGTCGCGAGCAGCAGATGGTAAGCCCATACGTCGCGTGACGTAGCATGGCGCGCAGCGCGACGCAGATCACGGCCGGCCCATTTTTCGTGCGCCCGCCAGATTGCGTGGGATGTGGATGCCGGGTTACTCAATCTCCATGCGATTTACTTCAGGTCGTGAACTGCGGGCGCAGCCGGCACAGGCGGTGACGCTCTTCGGGATGTCGGGCGTTGGAAAGACCACGCTTGCCGGAGTGTTGCAGACGCGGGACTGGTTTCAGTACTCGGTGGACTATCGCATAGGTACGCGGTACATGGACGAGCACATTGTCGACAACTTCAAGCGCGAAGCGATGAAGGTGCCGTTCCTTCGCCAACTGCTCCGTTCGGATTCCATCTACATCCGCTCGAACCTGTCGTTCGAGAATCTGAGTCCGCTGTCCACCTATCTGGGCCAGCCGGGGGATCCGACGAAAGGTGGCATCCCGTTTTCGGAGTACTGCCGACGTCAGGCGCAGCACCGACTCGCCGAAACCCGCGCGCTGCTGGACGTTCCGGAGTTTATTGAACGCGCGCACGGGATTTACGGGTATCAGCACTTCGTGTGTGACGCCGGCGGAAGCCTGTGCGAGGTGGTCGACCCTGCGGACAGTGCCGATCCCGTGCTGACCTGCCTCGCGGATCACACGCTGCTGGTGTACGTCGAAGGCAGCGAAGGGCACACGCGGCAACTGGTAGACCGGTTTCGGCGCTCCCCGAAGCCTATGTATTACCAGCCAGCATTTCTTGAGGCGAAATGGGCGGAGTACAAGGCGCTCACCGCGACCAGCGACGACGACGCCGTCGATCCGAATGCCTTCGCCGTGTGGGGCTTCGAACAGCTCGTGCGCCATCGCATCCCGCTGTATAGAGCCATCGCCAAACAACACGGGTACACCATCCACATGGATGATGTACCCGGTATTCAATCGGATGCGGACTTCGTGACACTGTTGGCGCGCACCATCGACGCATTCCCGCGCTGATCGTTGGACGGCGTCGCTCAGGCCATCTTGGCCTGCAATCGGCGATCAATCGCGTCGAGGAACGCCTCGGTGTTGAGATACGGCGAGTCCTTGCTGATTAAAATCGCCAGATCCTTCGTCATCTCGCCCGCCTCAACCGCCTCAATGCAAACGGCTTCCAGCGCATGTGCAAACGCGATGACCTGAGGGGTTCCGTCCAGTTTGCCGCGATGCGCCAGTCCACGCGTCCAGGCAAAGATGGAGGCGATGGGATTGGTTGACGTGGCGTTTCCCTTCTGGTGTTCGCGATAGTGACGCGTGACCGTGCCGTGCGCGGCCTCGGCTTCCATGGTTTTGCCATCGGGGGTCAGCAGCACGCTGGTCATCAGCCCGAGTGAGCCGAAGCCCTGCGCCACAATGTCCGATTGCACGTCGCCATCGTAGTTCTTGCAGGCCCAGACGTATCCGCCTTCCCATTTGAGCGCCGAGGCGACCATGTCGTCAATCAAACGATGCTCGTAGGTGAGGCCGAGTTTATCGAAGTCTGCCTTGAACTCGTCGCGAAACACCTGCTCGAAGATGTCCTTGAAGGTGCCGTCGTAGGCCTTCAAGATGGTGTTCTTCGTGCTCAGGTACACGGGATAATTGCGCTGCAGCCCATAGGTAAGGCTGGCCCGGGCAAAATCGCGGATGGAGTCGTTGAAGTTGTACATCCCCATGGCAACCCCGCCATCCAACCCGAATCGGGCAATTTCGAAGTGCGTTGGTGCACCGCCGTCTGCTGGCGACCAGGTCATCGACACCGTACCCGGTCCGGGTACCTTGAAATCCGTGGCCTTGTACTGGTCGCCATGCGCGTGACGTCCCACCACGATGGGCTTCGTCCATCCCGGCACCAGGCGCGGGATGTTCGAGATGATGATTGGTTCGCGGAAAATCACGCCGCCGAGAATGTTGCGGATCGTGCCGTTGGGACTCTTCCACATTTTCCTGAGCCCGAATTCCTTGACGCGTTCTTCGTCGGGCGTGATGGTGGCGCATTTCACCGCCACTCCGTGCTTCTTCGCCGCCTCGGCGGAGTCGATCGTCACCTGATCGCTGGTGGCGTCACGGTGTTCGATGCTCAGATCGTAGTAGTCGAGCTGTACATCGAGATACGGCAGAATCAGCTTGTCCTTGATGAACTGCCAGATGATGCGGGTCATCTCGTCGCCGTCCATTTCGACGACCGGGTTCACTACCTTGATCTTGGCCATGACGGTAAGTGGTGCCGCCCGCGCGCCGTCGCGGAACGCGATGGGACGCCGGCGGCTGAGCAGAAGGAAGGTCAGTGTCGCACCGCCAATGATATCGCGTCGCGACGCTCCCTGCATCCCTTGGGGACGCAGTGGGCCATGGCGTCGGGAAACCCGGCGTACGAGACGGCGTACTAGCTTCCACGATGACTGGTCGCTGCCGTGAGTTCTGTCGTTGGTTGCCGTTGCTGACTGTGCTGCTTGCGGGTTGCCTGCCGTCGTTCCGGCGGAGCGTACCGGCGCCGTTGTTGGCGCGGCGTCTGGTGTTGGCCCTTGACGGTATCGACTACCGCGATGTGGTCGCGGCGCGCGAGCGTGGTCTCTTTGCGGGCTTTCATCGGCCCAGCAAACTGATCTCCACGTTTCCGTCCATCAGCGACATTGCGTGGCACGAGATTTTTCGTGTCCAGCCACCGCGCGGCTATCAGCGCATTTACTACAGTGCCGCGTACAACGACGTCATGGGCGCGCCGTTCGATGCGATTCGGCCCATCGAGTTCGAGGATCGGATGGACATGGCCTTTGGCGCCAAGTCTCACCATCTGGGCGCGTACATCATCTCGAATACGATTTCGCGCCGTGAGGTTGACGTCGTTGCGCGGGATTTCTTCACGATCACCGGTCGATCGACGGTGTATGCCTACAACGTCGGGCCGGATGCGCTGCAGCACACCCGGGGCGATCTCGACCGGTATTTGACGCATCTCGACCAACGACTGGTGGCACTGGAGACCGAGTACTTACGGCGCACGGGTCGTCCCCTGGAGATTGTCGTCGTGTCCGATCACGGCCACAATCGCGCGAGTGAGGCAAAGTTCCTGCCGGTCGTGCCGGTGCTTCAGGCGCGCGGTTTCCGTGTGGCCGAGCGACTGCGCAGCGCGACGGATGTGGCCTTCAGTGTCGATGGGGTGACCACCGGCTTTGGTGTGTTTGCCACGCCGGATTCGCTGATGGCGTTGTCGGTGTTGTTGGCGGAGATCAGCGGCGTCGACATGGTGTCGATGCGCGTCAGCGACAGTGTCTTCCTCGTGCGCAATGCTACGCAACAGGCTCGCATCGATCGGCGAAGCGGGCCGCTGGGCGATCGATACCGCTACGTGCTGTTAAACGGCGATCCGTTGCGATACGCATCGACGGTGACACAGATGCGACGGGATGCGGTGCTCGATGTCGACGACTACGCCGATGCGTCCACGTGGGTGCGCTATACGGCCAGCGCCGATTTCCCGGCGGCTGTGGTGCGAATCGTGCGAGGGCACACGGTGGTTACGCTCAACCCTGCTCCCATTCTTGTGTCCATTGCCGATGACTATCGTGTCGGACTGGGTATGGTTGCCATGGCCAATCGCTTGCGACCGTTGGGTGGTACACACGGTGCGTTGAGCGCGACCAATTCTCTGGGAGTCGTGATGACGAATTTTCAGGAAACGCGCGACGATCTGACGACAACAGTCAGTGAGCAGTTCGCCGGGTTCGCGGATCTGGGAGGTGTTCGCATCAAAGCGTCCGGTGCGCGGCTTACCACCGCGTGGTTGATTGGACGCGACCAGCGCAGTCCATTCAGTGCGGCCGCCGGAATTTCGGTGGCCGCGGCGGGACGCGATGCACTGGAAGTGTGGATTACCGCCAGTCAACTGGTCTGGACCGGCGGGCACGGTCTCGTATTTGTCGACATCCGTCGGTCGCGGCCCGACCATCGTCCGTCGAGTTTGGTTGGTACCAGCTACCTCCCACTGTTCGAACAGGCCGCTGATGGAACGGTCAACAACGGATGGATCGCGGCATCCGATCGGCAGCGCTATCTGTTGCCGCTCAGTCGCATTCTTGTCGAGCCACTCGAACCGAATACGGACTATGACGTGCGGGTCGTGCTCGATCGGTTGGCGATCGCAGGCGCTGAGGCGCGCATTGCGACGAGCCCGGTGGCCGAACTCCGGTTGCGTACCAACGGGAAGGGCGAACTCTGGCCATACTGACAGTCGGCGTTTAGCATGCAGGTGGTGCCGTTGCCACAGCGCGCCCACGAACTCACCCCCGATGCTCAGGACCCCGTACATGCGCTCGATTTGCCTTTCGTCAACCCGGTTCACGTGTTTGGCAATCGCCGCAGTGGCGGCCACGGCACTTGCCGCATCGGCGCAGACTCCCGTGTCCACGCGTCTCCTGCGTACGCCGTCGATCAGCGCGCAGCACATTGCGTTCGCGTACGCGAACAACATTTGGGTGGTGCAACGCGCGGGTGGCGCAGCACGACGACTTACCAGCTTCCAAGGGCAAGCGCAGAATCCGAAGCTGTCGCCCGACGGGACGGTGATCGCATTCAGTGCCGAGTACGCGGGGAATACCGACGTCTACACTGTGCCCGTTGACGGTGGACAACCGGTTCGGCTCACGTGGCATCCAGGGGCCGACGTGGTGCAGGGCTGGACGCCGGACGGACGAACGATCGTTTTCGCATCGAGTCGCGCGACCTGGGCTGCGAGCGCCGTGCCGCGATTCTGGACGGTGCCACTCACCGGCGGCGTTGAAACGGCCATGCCGATGCCGCGCGCGAATCAGGGGAAAATTTCACCGGATGGCGGCCGGGTGGCGTATCGCATGGCGTCTTCGTGGGACGATGAGCGCCGGAATTATCGGGGCGGACAGAATCGACCGATCTGGATCCTGAATCTCAAAACGATGGCGTTGGACACGACGCCGTTCACGGGCACCAAGGAAATGGATCCGGCGTGGGTGGGCGACGTGGTGTACTTCCTGTCCGATCGCGATGGTGTGTCCAACGTGTGGTCGTATGACACCAAGTCGAAGAAGCTGGCGCAGGTATCGACGTTTACGGACTTCGACGTGAAATCGCTCGATGCCGGCGGCGGTGCTGTGGTGTTCGAGCAGGCAGGTTATCTGCACGAGTACGATCTCAAAGCGAGTCGGTCGCATGTGGTGCCCATCACGGCGGCCGGAGACTTCCCGTGGATGATGGCCCAGTGGAAGGATGTTTCGGCACGCATCACGGGTCTGGCGCTCTCGGCCACGGGAAAGCGCGCCGCCGTTGAGGCACGCGGCGAGATCTTTACGATTCCTGCGGAGAAAGGGGACGTACGCAATCTGACGAATTCCGGCGGTTCGGCCGAGATCGCACCGATCTGGTCGCCTGATGGTCGCTCGGTTGCCTACTTCAGTGACAAGTCCGGTGAGTATCGTCTGGTGATTGCCCCGCAAGACGGGATCGCGCCATCACGCGAGATCGTGTTGCCGGAGCCCAGCCGGCCGTATTCCCCGACGTGGTCGCCCAACGGGCGCAAGATCGCGTTTCAGGACACGCATTTTCGCGTGTGGTTGGTGGATGTTGCTGCCGGTTCGGCGAAGGTGGCTGACTCCGATCCGTACTTCATGGCGGATCGTTCGATCGTGCCGGTGTGGAGCCCCGATTCCCGTTGGCTTGCCTATCCGAAGCGCCTCAAGTCGCTGTTCCGCGCGATCTTCGTGTACGACGTTGAATCGGGGCAGGTCAAGCAAATGACCGATGGACTCGCCGACGCGACCACGCCGGCATGGGATGCCAGCGGCAAGTATCTGTGGTTTTTCGCATCAACCAACTTCGGCCTCAACTCATCGTTGTTGGATATGTCGAAGTACGATCATCCGGACACGCGATCGTTGTATCTGGCGGTACTGAGCAGGACTGAGGCGTCACCGCTGCTGCCGGAGAGTGATGACGAAAGCGCGCGCGCGCGCGGCGACAGCGTTCGCGCGCCAGCCGACAGCGCCCGCGCCCCGGCCGCGGTTGCGCCCGCGGTGCCAACTCCGGTGCGCGCGGTATCGATCGACTTTGACGGCATGCAACAGCGCATCATAGCGGTGCCGGGAATTGTCGATCGCGACTACGCGCAATTGCGCGCCGGACCGGCTGGCACCGTGTTCTTTGTCGAGCCTGTGCCGGCCACTGGCACCGGCGGCGGTGGTGCCGACGCTGGCGCCGGCGGTGGGACGCTGCACCGCTTTCAGTTGTCGGCGCGTCGCGCCGCTCCTTTCGCCCAAGGCGTCGTGCAGTTCGTGGTGAGTGCGGACGGTCGCAAATTGTTATATCGCACCGGAGGCGCACAGGGTGGATTGTACCTGGTGGACGCCGATCGCGTGGTGCCGGCGGCCGGTGCGGGCCGCCTGAACGCGGCGTTGCGCGCGTATATCGATCCGCGAGAGGAGTTTCGGCAGATTTTCAACGAAGGGTGGCGCAACCAGCGCAACAATCTGTATGTGCCAAACATGCATGGCTCGGATTGGACGGCGGTGAAAAAAATGTACGAGCCGATGCTGCCGTTCGTGATGCACCGCGCCGATCTGAACTACCTGATGGACAACATGGGCGCCGAAATCGCCATCGGGCATTCGTATGTGCGCGGTGGCGACGTGCCCGATGTGCCGAACGGCACCGGCGGCCTGTTGGGTGCCGACTTCGCGGTGGAGAACTCACGCTATCGGATTACGAAGATCTACGATGCGGAGAGTTGGAACCCGGAACTGCGCGCGCCGCTGGCGACGCCGGGCGTGGCGGTGAGTGTTGGCGATTTTGTCCTGGCGATCAATGGTGTGCCGCTGACGGCGCCGGACAACATTTATCGGCTGCTCGATGGTACGGCGGGTCGGCAAACGGTGCTGACGGTGAATTCACGGGCCGACCTTCAGGGCGCCCGTCAAATCACCGTGCTGCCGATCGCCAACGAACAGGGACTGCGTACACGCGCCTGGGTGGAGCGGAATCGTCGCATCGTCGATTCAATGTCGAGCGGCAAGATCGCGTATGTCTACCTGCCGAATACCGGCCAACCCGGCTACACCAGCTTCAATCGCTACTACTTCGCACAGCAGGACCGCCAGGGTGTCGTGGTGGATGAGCGTTTCAACGGCGGCGGATCGGCAGCGGACTACATTGTCGACCTGCTTGGCCGGGACTATGACGGCTACTTCAACAACCCCGTTGGCGATCGCTATCCGTTCACCAGTCCGGCCAACGGGATTTGGGGACCGAAAGTCATGATCATCAATGAAATGGCCGGATCAGGAGGCGATCTCATGCCCTACATGTTTCAACGACGCAAGCTCGGGCCCTTGGTTGGCATGCGCACGTGGGGCGGACTGGTGGCCACAACCGACACGCCGCCGTTTGTAGACGGCGGATCGATGATTGCACCGCGTTTTGGTTTCTTCTCGCGCGAGGGAAAATTCGCAGTGGAGAATGAAGGCGCGAGTCCGGATATCGAAGTGGAGAACTGGCCGAAAGATGCCGCGGCCGGTCGCGATGCGCAGTTGGAACGTGCGGTGGTTGAGGCGATGCGGTTGCTCGCGGCCACGCCCAGCAATCGGCTGGGCAAAGAACCGGCACCGCCCGTGTGGGGCAAACGCGGAAAGCGTTAGCGAACGCGTTGGCGGACGCGTTGATCGCCGAGTTACCGGGGAGTCTCGAACTCCTCGGTTGGCAATTTGAACGCGGTGACAAGTTTGGGATCACCCGGATTGCCAAGCACGCGCTGTGCCACATACTCGCCGACCAGCGGCGCGAACTTGAAACCTTCCGCCTGGCCAACGCCGGCGATCCAGGCGTTCGCGGTGTTCGGAACGTGGTCGATGATGAAGTTCCCGTTGATGCTGGACTCATAGTGGCAGGCGCGCGTTTCGAGCAGGGGCGCGTTGGCGAGCAACGGAAACCGCGCCGCGAGGAAGCGTCGTGATCCATCGATGCGTTCCTGAGAAGCCCAGCGGGAACTGGTATCGGGATCCTGCTGCAGTGGGTCGATAGGTGTCGCAGGTCGTGTCGGCGTCGCACCGGCAGCGGTTGTGGCCCGTGTGGGAGCCGCCGGTGCGGGAGTTGCCGGCGGAGTACCCGGCGCTGCGGGCGGGGCGATGGCGCCACGCACGCGAAACCCGCGACTGTCGGTTGGCAACATGGCCCAGCCCGTGACGCCGGGGAAATTGAAACTGGGCAGATTCGGCCAGGTGAAACGCGAATCGCCAACGGGAACGCCAAAGTAGCACACGTAGCCCAAGGGCACGCGCATGCGATTTTCGAGGTACGGAAAGAGCTTTCGCAGCCATGGGCCACAGGCGAACACGTAGGAGTCGCCCCGAATCACTGTCCCGTCTTCGAGGATCACCCCCTGGAGTTGACCACCGCGAATTTCACCCAGCCGGGCGCGTCCGATGACCAGTTTGACCCCCATCTGCTGGCCGATGGCGGCGATGGCCTGTGTGGACGCGCGAGCCCGCACGACCCCGGCATCCGGTTCGGTGATGGCGATCGTGATGTCGCGGGCATCGATCACCGGCCAGCGTTTGCGCGCCTCATCGCCTGTCAGCACTTCGTGCGCCACGTTGTTGGTTTTCCAGAGTTCCAGCGTTTTCTTGATGAACGGTTCTTCCGTGGCGCGCATGATCACGTCGCCGGTTTGGTGGAAGAACTTTGTACGGAACACCGGTCCCCATTCCTTTTCGAACAGCGACCACCGTTCAATCGATGCGCGCGCCCACGGGGTCCACAGGTCGCCGACCGCGCGATCACCGTATGACGACCGGACACCGCGCGACTCATCACCGCTGGTGGATCGGGAGTTGCCCGGACCATAGGCGTCGACCAGCGTGACGCGCGCACCGCGACCGCGCAGATGATACGCCGTCCATCCTCCCCAGATGCCAGCGCCGATCACGACCACGTGACCGACGCCACGGTCGCGGGGGCCTTTGCGATCCAGTCCCGTGACCGGTTGCGCCGACGCGAACGTGCCTCCCGACGCGCAGCCGGTGGCCAACAGCGCGCCGGCTCCGACTCCGGCGATCCGCAGGAAATCACGACGGGGTATGGCGTCGCTGTCGGTCGCGCCGTCGGCCTTGGGGTCGGACGATAGGTCGGTCACTGCGGTGGGATCCGTCGTATCCAGCATCACAAGTGGGCTAAGGGGAAATTGAACCGCAGGGGACGCTGGGGACGCTGGTGAATAGCATCAAATGGTTTGTGGTTCCCAGCGCCCTCTGCGTCCTTTGCGGTTCAGTTGTCAACCTGAAGTTCTCGCCAAGATGCAAAGAAGGCGGCACCATGGCAAATTTCAACGGACCGCAGGTCGTCTGGCCTCAGCGGTTTCGCCCGATCACACGTTTTGTCGTCATGATGCTTCTCCCGATGTTTCCGTTGGCGATATTCGCCGCCGCCGTACTGCTCACTGGCTTCGGCGGCACGCGACCCGCGTCTCACGGCTCGCAAGATCGAAGCACGCTCACTGCGCGGTCATGGGTAGTGACCCATGGTGATTCAACGCCCTTGTATACCGAGGAGCAGGCCACTGCGGGCGCCGTGCTGTTCGGTCGGGTTTGCGTGGAGTGCCATGAAAAAACGAATGTCACCAGCGCCGATTTTCGGGCGAAATGGACTGGCCGTCCCATTCTCGACCTGTACGAGCTGATTCGCACGACAATGCCGGACAGCAATCCGGGCGCACTCTCCCGCGATGAGTACGCCGAGGCATTGGCCTACATCCTCAAGCTCAATGGACTGCCGGCGGGCGTGACTCCAGTGATGCCCGACAGCACGGCGATGCGGAACGTGACGCTCACCCTTCCTCCGCCAACACCCTGACGAGTACGGCGCGGGAGACGCGAACGGCGCCCGCTGATTGTAAGACTATTGACAGGGTGGTGTGAAGTCCGTACGATGGCGTGCTGTCCCGTCTGCTATTCCTGTTCCCACCGTTGTCCGGACCAATGCGCGCGACCATGTGGCGCAGTCCCCCCTCCTGACCTTTCCGGGTGCGGTCGCGCCCGCAAATCATCAAGGTTGCCGTCGCAGCGCATCTCGCGGACACGCGGGTGCGCGGTTCGGCTTACCCTGCCGCCCACACCACCGTGGTCGGCTGAAGATCCTGCTCATTGGAGACACATCACATGCACGTGTTCCGATATGCGTGGCATACGGTTCCACGGCGACCGCGTTTACGCACGCCGAACTCGTTGGGGGGCGCTCCCGCGACAGTACGTCGCGCACTTGGTGCCATGGCGGCGCTCGCCATTCTGGGATGGTCTCCCGTGGGCGCTCAGAGCGGTGGTACCGTGACCGGTCGCGTCATGGATGCGGCAACCGGGGCGCCTGTCGGTCAGGTGCGCGTTCTCGTGACGGGAACCACGAATGGCACGTTGACGAGCGACAACGGTCGTTATGCGCTGCGTGGTCTCACGGCCGGCCCAAACGTCATCGACATCAACCGAATCGGATACGAAGCCAAAAAGTCGACCGTGACCGTCTTGGCAAACGCGCCCGTCGTGGCGGATTTTCAGATCACTCAGTCGGCGTTTTCGCTGGCGGCCGTGGTCACCACGGTCAGCGGCAACCAACGCAAAGTTGAACTGGCCAATTCCACCACGCAGATCGCGGTCGCGGACAAGCTCGCTGACCTGCCGGTAACGAACATGGGTGCGCTGCTGTCGGGCCGCGCCTCGAGCGTACAGGTCGTGCAGACGGGGGCAACTGGCACAGGCTCGCGCATTCGTATTCGCGGGCAGAACTCGTTTTCCCTGAGCAACGATCCCATCGTCGTGATTGATGGTATTCGCGCCACGGCCAACACCAACAATGCGCTGGGTGTCGGTGGGTCCGGCCCGTCGCGACTGGATGACATCAACCCCGCCGAGATCGAAACGATCGAAGTGGTGAAGGGTCCGTCGGCGGCCACCCTGTACGGCACCGAGGCAGCCAACGGCGTGATCGTGATCACGACCAAACGCGGCAAGTCGGGAAAGACGCGCTACAGCGTGTCGGCAGAGAACGGCACGATCACCAATCCGATCAACTATCCGGATATGTGGTCGCTCTGGGGCAAGACCACGGCCACGCCGACCGTCTCGTCGATCTGCCTGCTGTCGGCCGTCGCGGCGAGGACGTGCACCGTCGATTCGCTGTCGCACGGCAACGTGTTGAACAGCGCCGCGTTGTCTCCAATCGACAAGGGCGCCCGTGAGCAATACAGCTTTCAGGCCTCTGGCGGCAGCGATCAAGTGCAGTTCTTCGTTTCCGGTCAGACCGAACACGAGGCCGGCGTGTACAAAATGCCGGATGTCGAAATAGCCCGCCTGCTCACACGGCGCGGCGTGGGGGCCTTGCCCTCTACGCAGGTTCGGCCCAATGCGCTCAGTCGCAACAGCCTGCGCGCCAATCTGTCGGCCCGACTCGCTTCCAATCTGTTCGTGCAGGTGTCGTCGGCCTATGTGAACAGCGAACTGCGCCTGCCGCAGAACGAGGACAATGCGAACGGGTTGATGGTCGCGGCACTGGGTGGTGCATGGCGCGGCGACTTGCTCGATGCGCAGGGCGACTCGTTGCGCGGCTATCGTTCATTCATGATGGGCGATGTGCTGTCGCAAACCACCACGCAAAGCATCAATCGCTTCATCAACGGCGTCACGGCGCAGTTCACTCCCTTTTCGTGGCTGGCCACGCGCGCCTCGGTTGGGGCGGACTATACGGCCCGCAACGACCTGTTCCTCGCCAAGGTTGGTGAAGGTCCGAACACCGGTACGACACGCACCGGCGGCATCCAGAGCACCCGCGCCGATATCAATCAGCAGTCGGTCGACCTGGGCGGCACGGGCACGTTTCAACTGCTCTCGTGGCTGAATTCCAAGACGTCAGTGGGCATGAACTATATCCGCAATGCGGTGAGTCAAACCACCGGCACGGGTATCGCGTTGCCACCGGGCGGTGTGACGGTGTCGGCGGCGGCCACACGATCCAGCACTCAGACGCGTTCGGAGAAGCGCACGCTCGGCTACTACGTCGAACAGCAACTGGCCATCAACGACAAGTTGTTCCTCACCGGCGGCGTGCGTCGCGATGCCGCGAGCGCGTTCGGCAAGAAGTTCAACGCGGTGTACTATCCGAAGCTCGGCGCATCGTGGATGGTGTCGGAGCAGTCGTTCTTTCCGCGGCCCAGTTGGCTAAACTCGCTGCGGCTGCGCGGCACGTACGGCGCGTCGGGACAGATTCCCGGGGCCACCGATGCCGTGCTGTTCTACTCGGCCGGACCCACCACGCTGTCCACCGGCAGCGATACGCCGGGCGCCTCGCTCGGTTCACTGGGCAATTCGCTGCTCAAACCAGAGTTCTCGGCCGAAACGGAGTTTGGCTTTGATCTGACCATGCTCTCGGGACGCACGAACATTGAAGCCACGTCGTATAACAAGAATACCACGGATGCGCTGATCAGCCGACTGATCGCGCCGTCGCTGTCCGGGTTGACCAATCAGTTCGTCAATATCGGCAATATCCGCAACACCGGATTCGAACTCACGTTCAATCAGAAGCTGCTGGACACCAAGCAGCTGGCAATCGATTTGACGCTGACCGGTTCGACCAACAAGAACCGGATGTTGAAGCTTGGTGAAGGCGTATCGCCAATCGCCAGCGGTAACCGCAACACGCAGCGCAACCTGCCGGGGTACCCCCTGTATGGTCTATGGGACAAGAACATCAAGTTCACCGACGCGAACACCGATGGCATAATTGTGCTGAGCGAGATGACGTTCAGTGATACGGCCGTCTTTCAAGGCGGTACATTCCCAACCCGTGAGGTGGCGTTCAGTCCGAGTATCGAGTTGCTCAACCGCAAGTTGCGCATCTCCTCGCAATTCGACAGCAAGTGGGGCTTCCTCAAGTTCAACAACACGCTGCGCCACCAGTGCATGAATGGTGTCTCGTGCCGTGGTCGCTACGATCAGAGTGCGTCCCTGCAAATGCAGGCGAACGCGCTGGCCACGTCCCAGTCGGTATTCACGGGCATGTTCGAAGACGGCGCCTTCACCCGCTGGCGCGAAGCGTCGGTGACCTACGAAATGCCCACCAAGTGGGCAAACGCGGTGCGGGCCGAGCGGTGGAGCGTTGTGCTCACCGGCCGCAACCTGGGCGTGAAAACCAAGTACACGGGCGTAGATCCCGAGGCAGCGCAGTCCAACAGCGACACGCGTGGCAACGAGGAGTATTTCTCCACTCCACCCCTGCGCTATTTCACGTTCCGTATGAACTTCAACTTCTAAGGCGAGCGATCCATGAGCTTTCTATCTATTGCTCGCCGGGCTTTCCGTCCGGTTGGCACCATGGCCGCGGTCGTCACGCTGGCCAACTGCAGCAACAAGATCCTGACGGTCGATACGCCCGACGTGCTCTCGCAATCGGCGCTCGGTGGCAGCTTGGGCGCCACCACGCTGCGTAACGGCTCCATGCAGGATTTTGTCGTGGGGTTTTCTGGCACGATTGACGGGTTCCTTGTTTCCACCGGCAACATGTCCGACGAGATTCAGACCTCGGACACGTTTGCCGATCGCTATTTCACCGATGGACGGCGGCAAACCGAGGTGCTGGGTGGCGCCACCAACACCATGTACAACGGACTGCATCTGGCCCGCGCAGGACTGAGCTCAGCGATTGTCGCCTGGGCAAAGGTGAAGCCCACCACGTCGTCGGCGAAAGACTCACTCAGCGAGATGTACTCAATTCGGGGATTCACGGAAGACTTCTTCGCTGAGGCGTATTGCTCGGGTGTGCCATTCAGCGCCGTGAGCGGCGACGGCTCGTTCGTGTTCGGCAATCCGCTCACCACGGCGCAGATGCTGGCGGCCGCGGGCAGCTCAATGGACAGCGCCACCACGCTTGCCACGGCCGCGTCGTACAAAAATCTTGCCGCCGTGGGTAAGGGGCGCGTGCTGGTGAACCTCGGACAGTTCTCGCAGGCGGCGACAGCGGTGGCCAGCGTACCGACAAACTTCAAGTACACGTTGTTTCACTCCATAGCCACGGGGCGTCAGCAGAACGGCGTGTTCAACGCGACGTTCCAGTCGGCCTCACGCTACACCGTGGGGACCAGCGAAGGCGGCAATGGTTTGAATTTCCTGACAACGCCCGCCGATCCCCGTGTGCCGTGGACGCCGTCCACGCGCGTGGGATTTGACGGTACAAGTCGGAATCTGCCGGTGGAGCAGAAGTACCTGGCGCAGAACTCTCCGGTGGTGCTGGCCGACGGCGTTGAAGCCCGACTCATCGAGGCCGAAGCGCGGCTGAACGCCACGACGGGCGGATCGCAGGGTGATCGCGACGCGGTATTCGCGCTGCTGAATACGCTGCGTGCAACAGGGCTCGCCACGGCCATCGCACCGTTGGCGACGTCTCCAGCCACTCAGGATGCTGCGGTGGATATGCTGTTCAAGGAACGGGCATTCTGGCTGTGGCTCACCGGACACCGGCTGGGTGACATGCGTAGGCTCATTCGCCAGTATGGGCGCAATGCGAACACCGTATTCCCCTCGGGCGCGATGTCACTGCGACCCAGCGACACGTACGGCACCGACGTGAACTTCATTGTGCCCTTCCCGGAGCGAAACAATCCGAACTTCACCGGGTGCCTCAATCGGAATCCGTAAGACACGCTGACAGGTTGAACGTGAACGGGCGGGCCAATGATGGCCCGCCCGTTCTGCGTATGTCGATGATCCGACTATCGTTGGCCGACCTTTCGCCCGATGTCCACCGCTTTGAAGCCGGCATCGCCCCAACCGATGACAAACACACTGAATCCCTGCTTCATGCGCATTTCGATGTCCGCCGCGCCTGCCGGATAACCACAGGCCACCTTGAACTCCTTGCACGCAGCCAGCACCTGTTGAATTGCACCTTCCCATCCCTTCTCGTCGAACACGCGCTGACCGTTCGCATGTGTTGTGCTGAATACGCCGCGCAATGTTCCCGCGCCAGGGAAGAGCACACCGATACCCTTGACGGCCGCGATCTCGCGAATATGCGCGAGCCCTTCCTTGCTTTCAACGATCGTGAAGTTGACCAGCTCCCCGTTGGGGTTGAGCGGCCAGACATCGGCCTTGTCGCGGTACGCCTTGTCGCTCAGCCCCCACCGGGCCGGGGCGTCGCCGACATTGTCGGGTCGGGTGCCGCCCTTTGACTTGTAGCGCATCATTGCCAAGCCCTTCGTGACTTCATCGGCACTCTCGACGCCCACGAACACGATACCCGTCACGCCGAGATCCAACTGCTTCGCGATACGTTCACCGGCCTTGGCAAGATCGGGTGCGATTTCGGGGGTCTTTACGAACAGCGGATGCGAGAATCGCTTCGCCGACGAGGCGGGCAACATACCCGCGGCCGCTATCCCCTTCGAGAATTCGGCAAACGCTGCGTACCCCGCATCGAAGTCGCCTTCCATGCTGCCGTCGAAAATGTAGTCCGTGAGTTTGTAGGCTACGGCGTCGCTGGCCAATTGCGCAGGGCTCTTGACTGAGTCCGGCGGAAGTGCCGGCTGTCCTCCGCGCCCGCCACGTCGATTGGCCGGTGCGTACAATGACTGAGTTTGGAAGTAGGAAGTCGGAAGTCGGAAGTACGGGTTACTGAGTAGGAAGTACTGTTACTGAGTAGGAAGTACTTTTGCTGAGTAGGAAGTACTTTTGCTGAGTAGGAAGTACTTTTGCTGAGTAGGAAGTACTTTTACTGAGTAGGGAGTACTCCTCTACTGAGGAAGAAGTACTCCCTACTGTGCAGAAAGTACTGAGTACTCAGTAAACCGTACTTCCGACTTCCGACTTCCGACTTCCTACTCAGTCCTCATGGCTCAGCTCGTATTTCCGCTGCTCGTGCACGCGATCCACGCCTTGGGCTTTGTCGCGCCGCTTGGCGGCCTGCATCGCCAGTCCTTGCGTGGATTGGGTCTTGATGCTGGGTAGTGAAAGCTGGCGTTCCAGCGATGTGCTGTTGCACGCTGGACAGGTGGGTGCCGTGCTGCCACGCACCAGTGCTTCAAACTGATGCTGGCAGTTGGTGCACACGAAATCAAAAATTGGCATGCTGGTCTCTCCCGTTCACCTGAATTCCCCGAGGCTCTGATGTCCCGCCTTTCGCTGCTCGCGGCACCCCTGCTGCTTACTCTCGCTGCCACGCCGGCGTTGGCACAAGGGGCGCGCCAGCCCGTTGTGCCCACCGGCCAGAGCGCGTCGGCAACGCTCACGCCGGGGATTCGCGTAGGGAATATGGTCTATGCGTCTGGCCAATTGGGGATGCGGCGCGACGCACCCGACACCACGGTGCAGGGCCAGACCAAGGTCGCTCTCGAAAACACGCAGAAAGTGTTCGAGGCCGCCGGAACAACCATGGCGAACGCGGTCAAGTGCACCGTGTTCCTGATCGATCTGAAAGACTTCGCCGGGATGAATGCCGCCTACCGGGAGTTTTTCCCAACCTCGCCGCCAGCCCGTTCCACCGTGGTTGTCGCCGCGCTTGTTGTCGCCGGCGCCAAGGTCGAAATCGAGTGTTTCGCCGCGATCCCGTAAACCACACGAACGGATCGCGACGGATTCACTCGGCTGCTCAGGGCTTGCGGGGCCAGACCACGCCCTGGTTGGCGCGGGTAACCGATGCGAGCCCTTTGTACGTAAACTTCTGCAGTCGCTTGCCCTCGTACGTCTCGGTCGTGTAGACGTTGCCCTTCGAGTCGGTCGCGATGCTGTGCACGGCAAAAAACTGACCGGGTTGACGACCACCATCGCCGAAGCTGGTCAGGATAGCCAACGACTGACGGTCCATCACGTACACGCGTTCGTTTTTGCCGTCGGCCAGATACAGGTATTTCTGCGCCGCATCGCGTGAGAAGGCGATGTCCCACACCGACCCGTCGCCACGCGTGGCAGGAGCGATGCGCATTTCCTTGACGAACTGCCCGTCTTTCCTGAACACCTGAATGCGATCGTTCGGACGATCGCAGACGTACACAAAGCCGTCGGTGCTGGGCTCCGCGCAGTGCACTGGATTGCGGAACTGCCTGGCCAGCGGCGCACTGGGATCGTACGGACCAAGGTTGGCATCGTCGGGCTTGTTGCCGTAGGCACCCCAGTACCGCTTGAGGGCACCAGTCTTCATGTCCAGCACGGCCACCCGTTTGTTGCCGTATCCGTCGGCGATGTACGCTTCCTGCGCCTTCACGTCGAACGAGATTTTCGCCACACGGCCAAAGTGTGTGCTATCGTTACTGCTTGGCATCTGGCCCGGCTTACCGATTTGCATCAGGAACTTGCCGTCGTGCGTAAACTTGAGCATGTGCGAGTCCACCCGGCCGTTACCGCCAATCCATACGTTGTCCTTGTCGTCAATGCTGATACCGTGATTCGACGACGGCCATTCATACTCCGCGCCCGGACCACCCCACGCTTTCACGAGATTGCCTTGCGGATCGAACTCCACGATTGGCGGTGCCGATTGGCAACACTCGGCGATAGGCGGCGTGGCGTTCATGCCGGCCTCAGTGCGCTGGTCCAGCGTGGAGTCGCCGCGATGGATGATGAACACATGATCACGACTGTCGATGCCCACGCCGATAACGGATCCCAGGATCCAGTGGTTGGGCATCGGTTTGGGCCAAACGGGGTCCACTTCGAAGCGCGGCGCTTGCACCAGCTGACGGTCCGCCGCTCCCAACTTCGCCTGGGCAGCGCCGAGCACCAGCACGGTGCCCACCAGTCCCAGCCAGGCCAACGCCTTGTTCGACTGCGTCATCAGTGTTTCTCCAACGCGCAACACGTTTGGGGTGTTTTTCGCCCCTGCGCACTGTGCGACATGGTGGTAAATTCGTGGCGAATTCGAGCGCGTCCCTCGCGGTCGGCCGCCCGTCGGACCTCATAGTAGTATCCCTCCTCACTCCGCCTGTCCAGAGAATTGCGCATTTCACTCATCGCTCGCGTTTGGACGCACGTCTGTGATGCCACGCGGCGCGCGCCGATCTGGCTGCGCGGCGGGCTGGTGGCCGCCGTGTTGCTCATCGGCGCGCCGGCAACCCCGTGGGCGCACGAGATCCCGCGACGAGTGGCGGTGCAGCTGTTCGTGGAGAACACCGGTCGCCTGGTGCGCATTCTCGTGCGGGTGCCGCTGGAAGCGATGCGCGATGTGGAATTCCCCACGCGCGGTGCGGGGTACCTCGATCTTTCCCGGGCTGATGTCCCGTTGCGTGACGCGGCGCGGCTGTGGGTTGCCGACGCCATCGAACTGTCGGCGAATGACGTGACGCTGTCCAAGGGACGCGTGGCGGCTGTGCGCGCATCGTTGCCGTCCGATCGCGCCTTCGAACACTATCCCAACGCGCTCGCGCACATGACCGGTGTGGGGCTTGATGTGGGCACTGATGTCCCGGTGGCGCAGGCGATGCTTGATGTGCTGCTCGAGTATCCGGCGGTGGCGAGCGACGCCCGGCTGGCCATACGGGCGCGATTCGCGAATCTGGGCGTGCGCACCACCACTTTGGTACGGGTGGAGTTCGCTGGAGGCGCTGAGCGCGCCTTCGTGTACGAAGGTGATGCCGGACTCCTGCAACTGGAACCGAGTTGGTGGCACGCCGCTTCACGGTTCGTGGTCATGGGTGTGTCGCACTTGCTGGAAGGCATCGACCATCTGCTCTTTTTGTTGTGCCTGATTCTTCCGGTGCGGCGCATCAGGCCGCTCATTGGCATCGTGACCGCATTCACCATCGCGCACTCCATGACGCTGGCCGCGTCGGCATTGGGGTATGCTCCTTCGGCGCTGTGGTTTCCGCCGTTGGTGGAGCTGCTTATTGCCGCGTCGATCGTGTATATGGCCATCGAGAATATTGTTGGTGCAAAGCTCGAGCGGCGGTGGCTGGTGGCGTTTGGATTCGGCCTCGTGCACGGCTTCGGTTTTTCATACGCGCTACGGGACTCGCTGCAGTTTGCCGGCGCGCATCTGATCACGGCACTGGCGGCATTCAATGTTGGCATTGAACTGGGACAGCTCGTGGCGCTGGCCGTGGCCGTGCCGCTGATCACCTGGCTGTTCACGCGCGTGGTGGCCGAACGGGTGGGGTTGATTACCATGTCCGTTGTCGTTGCGCATACGGCCTGGCACTGGATGACTGAACGATTCGAGATTCTGCGAGTCTATCAGCTCAGCTGGCCCGCCATGGACGTGGCGTTGGCGATCACGGCGCTGCGCCTGACCATGGGACTGCTGATTGTCGGCGCTGCCGCCTGGGCGCTGTCGGGGCTGATGACCCGTCTCACCGCGGTGCGGCCGCGCGGGTCGGCGCTGCTGGTGGCATTGTGCGCGGGAACATTGAGTGTCGCGGCGCTCGCCGTCAGACCATCGCTCGGGCAGGCGCAGACGGCGACACGCAGCACCATGTCCGGCGTGTATACCGACGAGCAGGCGACAAAAGGAAAAGGGGTGTTCAATGGCACCTGTCTCGGCTGCCATACGTCGGCGTCACAAAGCGGCACGGAATTCTCAACGCGATGGATGGGGCGTCTGCTATGGGAGTTCTACGACTACGTGAGTCGACTCATGCCCGACGATGCACCCGCCGCACTCTCGGAAGATGAGTACCTGTGGGTGACGGCGTACGTGATGAAGCTGAACGGTATGCCCTCAGGCGCCGTTGAATTGAAGGCGGAACCGGAACTGCTCAAGGGTATTCGCATTGACACGCTGCCAACGGGTGTCAAAGGAACTACCGGTGGTGGGAGGCGGCAGGGCGCGCGCATCCGGTGATGGCGCGGGAATACATCGCAGCATGAACGGAGAATCCATGACGAAGCGAACAAGCAGGCGGGTGTTCGGGATGATGCTGGCCGCCAGTGCCCTGTTCATCGGTGCACTCGGCGTCAACGCGGTGCGCTCGGTCGCGCAAGCCGGCAAGCCGCTGGTGCGCGGCAACGCGGCCGGGGAGTGGCGATACTGGGGCGGTGATGCCTGGAGTTCGCGATATTCGCCGCTTGAGCAAATCAATGCGACGAATTTTGATTCGCTCAAAGTTGCCTGGACGTGGAACGCGAGTGCGTTTGGCAAGGACGAGTACTACCGCGCCACGCCGCTCTATGCGAATGGACGACTGTTCACCGTTGCAACGACCCGACGCAGCGCGATGGCGCTCGATCCGACCAATGGCGAGACGCTGTGGATGTACCGCCTGGAAGAAGGCATTCGCTGGCAAAAAGCACCGCGACAGTATTCGGGCCGCGGTCTGTCGTATTGGACCGACGGACGCAGCGAGCGCGTGCTCGTGGTGACGCCTGGTTATCACCTCGTGTCACTCGACGCAAAAACCGGACATCCCGATCCGCTGTTCGGGAAGAACGGCGTCGTCGACCTGATGGAGGGACTCGGCTATCCCATGGTGCCGCTGGCGGTTGACGATTCCGGACCGCTGATCATCAGCGATGCGGCGCCGATGCGGCAGGCTAAGCCGGGCGAGCGGTGGGATCCGGTGAAAAAGATTGGCGCCGACGGCACTATTGGACTCGATCCATCGGCGGGACAGATTGCCGCCAGCTCGCCGCCGATCGTGGTGGGGAACATGCTGGTCGTCGGCAACTCGTCGATTCACGGTTACTATCCGATTCGCGCACACAACGTTCCGGGGTTTATTCGTGGCTTCGACATTCGCACCGGCCGTCAGGTGTGGAAGTTCAATCTGGTGCCGCAGCCCGGTGAGTTTGGCGCCGAAACCTGGAAGAACGGATCCAAGATCGGGACTAAGGGTGTGGGTAAGAACGACGCGTGGGCACCGTATTCCGCCGACCCCGACCTCGGACTCGTCTACATCCCGGTAGGCATGCCGCTGATGGACGAATATGGCGGACATCGCCCGGGTAACAACCTTTACGGCAACAGTCTGGTGGCGCTTGACGCCAAGACGGGAGTCCGGAAGTGGCATTTCCAGATGGTGCATCATGATATCTGGGACTACGACACGCCGATGGCGCCGAATCTGCTGGACATCACCGTCAACGGCACGCGCCGCAAGGCGATTGCGCAGACCACCAAGCAAGGATGGGTGTACACGTTCGACCGCGTGACCGGCGAGCCGATTTGGCCGATGCCCGAGACGCCGGTGCTGCCGAGTGATGTCCCGAGCGAGATCGCGTCGCCAACGCAACCGATTCCGTCGAAGCCTGCGCCATATTCGCAGCAGGGACTCGTGGAGGCGGACCTGATCGATTACACACCTGCGATCAAGGATTCCGCGCTCAAGATGGCCAAGCGCTGCCGCATGGGGCCGTACTACATCCCACCGGCGGCGACCGATGGCAAGGGCACGAGCGGTCAGCGCTGCGCATGGTATTCGCCAGGCGCGAGCGGTGGTGTGAACATCGACGGCGGTGCGGCGGTCGATCCCGAGTCGGGCATGCTCTTCGTGGCGTCAATTACCGGCATGAGCACTGCGCAGGTGCAAAAGGATCCGTGCTCGGAATTTGACTACAGCTCACCCCGCGACAGTTGTGGGTTGCCAGGCGCGTTGCCGGCACCTGCCGGGTACGTGAAGCCAGCCAGCGGCGATCGTGGTGGTGATTTTGGCGCGCGTTCGGCGGGTTCGATGTTGGGCGGCGTATCCATCGTGAAACCCAAGCAGTACGGTGGCATTACGGGCTACAACATGAACAGTGGCGACAAGAGCTGGTGGATTCCCAACGGCGGGATGCAGAAAATTACCAGTCGCGATCCGATGTTTGCCGGCGTCACGCTGCCTGATCAGGGAGCACGTGGGCAGGCGCAGGCGATGAACACCAAAACGCTGATGATCTACGGCACGGGGCGTGGTGGCGGCCCTCCGGGATCTGCGCCGACACTGTACGCGGTGGACAAAGCCACGGGCAAGCAGGTTGGTGCCCTGAAAATCGCGTCGCGTACTACGGCGGTGCCGATGACATTCATGCACCTTGGCCGCCAGTACCTTGTGTTCGCAACGGGCGCTGAGGAAAACACGGGGCTGACGGCGTTGGTGTTGCCGAGAAAGTAAGAAACACGTTGCACCGCGAAGGACGCGAAGGTCGCGAAGGTGTGTACTTGGCGACCTTCGCGTCCTTTGCGGTGCAATTCTGTTTGTCGAATGAAAGCTGACCTATTAATTCTTTCGCTCGTAGCGCTTCAGCGCCCGCTGCCCAACTTCCGCACCGTAAATGTTGCCCGCCGCGTCAACTGCAACGCCCTCGGCCGAACTCGTGCTCGGGGCTTTGTCGTCGGGGTCGGGAATAAATGCCGTCACCTTGCCGTCGCGTGCACTGCCAATGCGAATGCCG
>JANOKE010000150.1:0-4873 GCA_031419135.1 Gemmatimonadaceae bacterium | reverse complement strand
TTCCGGCGCTGGAAAAGCCAATACAAGCCATTAAGCGCAATCACCGAGCGCGGGCACTTCGCAAACGTGATTTTCGCAAGCTCGTCAAGGAAAAGGTTTGCCGCGCCTTTGTCGCTGGGGCGCTGCGCCCCCAAGGCGACGGGTATTGAACTGCCTATTCTCGAATCAACAGGTCTTGCGCGTTCCCTTCCTGATACTGGCATGCGGCGGCGTAGAGTGACTCTTCCGAGTCAAACCGCATGATGCCATGGGTTGGATCCATCAACTTGAACTTCGGTTCTGCCTCCTCTTTCCGGGCCACCACACCCCACCCGTGGCCCTTTTCCGACATGTACCAGAACGCATTCTTGTGTTCCGCCGCGACCTTGGCCATCACCGCCTGAGACAGCGTGCCCTTTTCGGAATTTTGCAGGTCCGCGAGCATCTGGATCATGAACTGGGCCGCGGCAAGCTTGTTGGTGGGATCGGCCTGATTTTGCTCGATGTGCTTTTCATCTCACGTGATGATCCTGGGAGAGAATATCAGCCGAATGCGCGCGCGGGCGCCGGAATCCTGCCTCACAGCGTAATGCCGGCCCCGCGCAGCGTGACGTCCAGTCTGACTTTGTTTGGCGTGCCGTCCGACCCGATAACGGCCGGACTCCGGGGCTGCGTGAAGGCCGACTGGATGAGTCGATCCCAGAGCTGTTGCTGCGCCGAGTCGCGACCGTGGTGCGTGTTGGTATCGTAGGGCGTATGCACTGACGTAATCAACGCGTCGTGCGTGGACATGATCCGTTCGATGGCGCTGATCAGCTCCCGGCCCTGCGCGAATGTTTGCGTTTTCAGCTCCATGAACTCAACGAACATATCGCGGCAACAAAGCGCCACCATGTCGTAGTGGCCTTGTTCGTGATGCAGGACGTCGTCCTGAAAACTCTGCGGTTGCCGAAACACCCAGGCGTTCACGAAAATCTGGGATGGCTGCAGGATGACCTCGATGGTCACGTCGTCCTTGAGCCGCACACGCGGCGGACGGGTGCCCGGCGCGGTTTCCCCGTTCACCGTGTGCCGATGCGTGACGCGCATTTGCGCTGCGGTCGCCGTTGTGCCTGGTGCCGGATTATCCCCTTCGCGGGGTGTTCCGAAATCAGTCCACACCAACTGCCGCTGAAGATTGACGAGTCGCGAGGCCACGGGAGATACCTCCATAACGGTGAGCGATTGTGGTGATCAAAGTGCATTCGTGCCGCCCTCCCGTCGAGCGCCAACGCCCCAATGTGCTGTGGTAAGGCCCCCCCACCCCCCGAAAACCTCAAACTGCCAACCCATTGCCTGAAACGGCTGGCCGGGCGATGCCCCCGGTGCAGCGAGATCCTGCCCGACAACCGCCAACGTCTTCATCGAACAGGGTGGGTACGTGACTGCTCGCCCTTTCCTGCGGCCTATCCCTCGGTGCTTGACCTCCCCCGCCACGGGACGGCATCTTCCCTTGTTCTCGACAGGCGGTTGCCCCCGTGCACCCTTTAGGAGTGCGGCGGACATCGTTTGCCGACAGGTGTGCTCCCGTCTTGCGTCGCAGTCGCTCCTACCCGCAACAATGGCCGACATCCCGGTAATCAGCCTCCCTAACTCTCCCGGTTGGAGTCGCTGGATTGAGCGTTTGCGAGCGGCGACCGCCGGACGGTTCACGATTGTTCGTGAACTGGGACGAGGTGGCTTCGCGGCGGTGTTTCTCGCACAACAGCAGCAACCCAATCGCCGCGTGGCGATCAAGCTTCTGCTCCCCGCTCACCTCGACTCCGTATGGGCGCTCGACCATTTCCGCGGTGAATCGCAAAAAATTTCGGAATGGCGTCACCAGTCGGTCGTGACGATTTACGAGGTGCACGAAGTTGAGGACCTGTTCTTCTTCGTGATGAGTTACGTCGAAGGCGGCTCGCTGCACGATCTCATCGCCAAACTCGGACCGCTGTCGGTACCCATTACGCGGTCGGTGCTCTCGCAGGTAGGTGGCGCGCTGCAGTATGCCCATCGGCAGGGCGTCACTCATCGCGATATCAAACCGCACAACGTGCTGATCGACGTAGACGGTGGCGCGGTCGTAACCGACTTCGGCATTGCCAAGCAATCTGGTGGAACAAGTCACACCGTGACCGGCATGATCTTCGGGACGGCGCCTTACATGGCACCCGAACAGTGCGAAACCGGCGCAACGAGCATCATGTCCGACCAGTACGCGTTGGGTATTGTGGCCTACGAAATGATGACCGGTGAGCCGCCGTTCACCGGTCCGGCCACGTCGGTCCTGATGGCACACCTGCAGAAGCAGGCACCGCTGCTGAGTACAATCCGACCCGATTGTCCGCCGGAATTGGAAGCGGCGGTGGCGCGCATGCTGTCCAAAAATCCGGCGGACCGTTTTGCGAATATTGCCGAAGCCATGCAAGCGGCCGGTGTGGTGGAGTTGCCGGAATACAGTCCGGAGCGGCGACGGTTTGCGCAGGCGGCACGCGACATCGCGGCGCGCGCCGAAGCGCACGTCATTGACATCGTTTCCATCCCGCCGACACTCGAGGTAGGCGATCGCATTCCGCTGCACGCATCGGCCAAAACGAGCGCTGGCGAACCGGTGGCCGCCAGCCAGATCGTATGGTCGTCCGACAATACCGAGGTGGCAGCGCTGGACGCGAGCAATGGGGAGCTGACGGCGCTCACGCCTGGCTTCACCACGTTATTCGTACGCAGCGGCGGCGGCGAACAGCAGGTGCGTGTTGACGTGAAGCCACCACAAGCCGCGTGGATTCAGGTCTCGGGCCCACGCACACCACTCCACGTGGGTGAAACGTCGCAGCTTGCGGCAACCGCGCGCAGCAAACATGGCCTTCCCGTATCGGGCGCGCCGGTTTGGGTCTCCGAAGACCCGAAACTGGTGGTGATCACATCAGATGGCGTTCTGAAGGCGCTTGCCGTGGGCCGCACCCGCGTTTTTGCGCAAGTGGATCAGGTGAGCAGTGAATTCTGGATCGACGTGGCGCCTGCTGCCGTAGCGGAGTTGCGTATCGTCGGTGCGCCAAGCCGGCTCACGATGGGTGATCGTCGCCAGCTCTCCGCGGTGGTGCTCGATACGGCCGACCATGTGCTCACCGATCGCGTGGTGCAGTGGAGCTCGAGCGACCGAAAGCTGGCGACCGTATCGCCCACCGGTCTGGTGACGGCCAGCAGCGCAGGCATCGTCACGATTTCGGCGTCCTGCGAGGTGCATTTGGCGTCCATTCGATTCACCGTTGAAGAACTGCAGGCGGTGATGGTTGAAATCGCCAACGCGCCAGGGAGTCTGCGCGTGGGAGAGAGTGTGCGCGTGCGAGCAGTTGCCCGCGATGGACAGGGCAACGCGATCGATCGCCCAATTACCTGGATCACCGACGACGCGGAAGTAGCCCGCGTGTCGGCCGACGGCACGTTGAGTGCCGTCGCACCGGGAACGGTGGTTGTGGCCGCATCGATGGACGGCGTCACACGGGCCGTGGTAGTCGAAATCACCGCTCGGCCGGTGATGGCGACGGCTCCGCCGATAATCCCACCGCTTGCCGCAACGGCGGTGTTCGGCACGGCAGGGGCGCCCGCGCCGGTTGCTCCCAAGGTCGTGCCGCCGGTTATACCGCCAGTCATACCGCCGGCGAGGCCGGTCGTTGAGCGGCCCGTGGAACGGTCGGTCGATATTCCGGTTGAGCGCCCGCTCGACAAGCCGATCGCCGTGGATGTGATACATCCCGCACCTCCGTCGGCCCGCAACGACGTGACCATCTTGATGCCGGCTCCCCTGCGGCCGCCAACGGCGCAACCCGCTGGCGCGCCAAAATCCGCAACGGCTGGCAAGCTGCCGATGCGCTGGATCGGCATTGGCGCCGTCGCCGTGTTGGCGGTGATTGCGGTGATTGTGATGAAGCCGGGTGGATCGAAGGAAGTCGGACCGACGGGCGGATCGACGTCCACGACTGAGCCCCAGGTGGTGGACCCCAAGCCGGAGCCGCCGCCGGATACCAACGTGAAGCCACCTCCTCCCGACAGGCGCTCGCTCCGGCTGTCTGGCGCTCTGCGAACCATCACGGTGGGTGATACACTCAAGCTTGTGGCCGCAGGCGATGGTGCGACGCTCTCGGCGCTTAAGTGGACGAGCAGCAATACGCGCATGGCGGCCGTCAACGCGCGAGGCGTAATTCGGGCGCTGCGTCCAGGGCGCGTGTCGATCACCGCCAGTGCAGGCGATCTGGATGAATCGGTGTCGATCGAAGTGCAAGCCGCAAAGGTCGGCACGACTCCCATTGACTCTACCGCGATACGGGCCGCGCGCGACTCGATCGCACGAGCAGCACGGGAAGCAACCGCGCAGGCGACTCGTGACTCAGAGCTCAGGGCGGGACGTGACGCCGCCGCTCGCGACGTAGCGTCGCGAGAAGCCGCCGCACGCGAGGCAGCGGCGCGAGACGCCGCCGCACGCGAGAAATCGGTAAGGGATGCGGCCGGGGACGCGGCGACCGATTCGGCGGCCGTTCGCAAGCTCTTGCTTGACTACGCCGCCGCACTCAGTGCCGAGAACCTCCCAGCCGCCGTTCAGCTTTTCCCCGGCATGCTTCCCAACGTCCGCGCGGGATATCAGGACATGTTCAAACAACGAACCGACCTGAGCATACGGTATTCCGTCTCGGCAATGGACCTGCAGAAAAACGCGGGCACGCTGACGCTCAACAACGTTACCGATCTCACGTTCGCTACCAAGGCCAAGTGTCGAATGGTGTTTACCGACGTAATGGGAGTGGAGCGGGCGGGGAGTGGCTGGCGCATTTCAACGTTGTCAACGAAGCAAAACAGCAAGTCGGGCTGTTAGCGGGGC
>JANOKE010000149.1:0-2241 GCA_031419135.1 Gemmatimonadaceae bacterium | reverse complement strand
CACCAAGGAGTTGTCGCCCACGGTCCAGGCGAAGCGACGGGTGTTCGTGCCGGGTTCGTAGTCAAACACACCGCCGGTGTGCATCGGGTACAGCGTCATCCACAGCAGCTGCTCGGGCGGCCGAATGCCTCCGCCGGTGTCACGCACCGCCGGATCGATCTGGTTAATGCTGTACTGCACGTAGTTGCCAACGCCGTCCACGCCGTTGTTCTGAAACGCCAGCGTGCCGGCCCGATTGAGATTGAGCGTTGACGCACCGACCAGACCCGGTAGCACGCTGCCCAGCGCCGGACGCGAGCTGTAATACCACGCGGCTTCGGACAATGAAATTCCGATGCCCGCATCAGCCTCGAACGATTCCACATACGCTTGTCCGGCGGAATTGGGTTGGGGCTTGCTCATCGCGAACTCGCCCTGGACCGAGAGTCTTGAGCGCGTGGTACCCGAACCGAACGGGAGTTTGCGTATCAGGCTGTTCAGGAGCGTCGCATCCCACGCCATGTTGCCAGTCACACCGGCCACAAAGGAGCCGGATGGCTCGAAGCCCAGCGGTGGCCGATTGTATCCGGAGCGTTGCTGCTGGGAAATGGCCGTGAACGACAGTTGACCATTTTCCAGCGGGAACTGAGAGGCGAATCCGAGAATCGTGATGGGCGCCGAGGCGAACAGCGGATTCTCTTCGTAGCGCACGGTCACCTGTCGTGGACGCGGGAAAAGGGTGTCGCCGCGGGTGAAGGTTATTGTTCCGAGTTCGTACTCGATCTTGTAGTCGACGCCGCGCTCCAGCACTCGGCCGTCCACCGATACGCGCTCGGAGTTGGGTCGCAATTGCAGGCTGTTCAGTCGCACGCCGTACTGCTCGGCACCACCTTCCGACAGATACCGCACCACCATGCGGTAGATCGCCTGCGGTCGCTGTGCCGAATAGAGGTACTCGTTCGGATACCGATACAACGTGTCGTTGGCCGGATTGGCCAGCGGCTGCGCCAGACCCGCCCGCGCAAACGGTTGCACCGATGGAAAGACCACGAAGTAGTCGCGAATCAGCTTGTCGCGGCCGCCACTGGCGGCGGAATAATTCGGATCGCTGGGGCGTGGCCACACACGGTTTTCCACGTCGAACGCCGTGGGGTTTGTCGCCTGTGAGAGTCCGAAGAGCTGCAGATATGTCTCGCCGCGGGAGGCATCGAACGGCTTTTCCTGGTCACCCGACAGTCCGGTCACGAGCTTGAGTCCCACCGATTCACGCTGCACATCCTCGCCACCAAGCCGATACACCGACTTGATCTCGCGCAGGAAATACGCCGACTGGGACGGTTGCAGTTCGGGCTCCCAAAGCAGATTGGCGAATTGCGGCGCGTCGGTGAACTCGACATCGGGGGTGCCGCCCGTGTTCACGTTTCGACCGGGTACGCCGCCGCTATTCACTTCATATGCCACGGCCAGCCGTTCACTGTTCACCTGCAGGGGACGCACCAGCGCGATCCACAACCCCGACGGATCGAGATAGTAGTCCACGTTTTCGCGCAGCACTTCATAGATCTGGCGCGCCGGATTGCGCGCGCCGCGCACCGAGAACTGCGGCCCGCGTGGATTCTGATTTGACGCCCCAATAAGCTGACGGTACACGTACAGGCGAGTCGGTCGGATCGAATCCGGCAGCGCGCCAGCCAATTGCTGCATTTGCTGCCGGTTGAGCAAATCGACGTTGGGATAGCCCGGCAGTTGTCGCGGATCGATGGTGAAGAAAAACCGCCGCGTCTCGATCTGGATGTCTTCAACGGAGCGCTCAACCTGTTGTTGCGTGCGCTCCCCAACGGTGAACACGTTGTCTTTCGAGACGTTGCCCTTCTGTTGCGCGGCGATGGTCGTGAATCGCATGGGCCCAACCTGTCCGCGAGCCTGAATGCCATAGTTGCCCGACGGGATGCCCGAGGTCAGGAAACGCGACGCAGGGATTTGCAGGCTGACGTTGCCGACTTCGAGTCGCTGCAGCCATTCATCACTCTTCCCTTCATAGAACACCGAAATGTTGTTGGACGCGTCGAACTCGCGTTGTGAGTCGTAGTCGACATTGAGATGCACCCGATTGGCGATGACGCCCCCGGTGCGCAGGTTGAACTGATAGTCGAACGAGGGCTGGATCGAGCCGGTGCAGTTATTGCCGATGATGGTGAGCTGAGCCGCCGTACAGCGGAGGTTGCGGGTGCGCCCAAGCTTCGACTCGAGGCGCGAGGTGAG
>JANOKE010000148.1:0-1117 GCA_031419135.1 Gemmatimonadaceae bacterium | reverse complement strand
CGTCGCTGGCCGCGCGGACGACATGGCCGCACCGGCCGTCGATCCGAAGAACCCCGACATCGTGTATTCAGCAAACGTGGTGGCATGGAAGTCCGTCGACGCAGGGAAGACATGGACTGCCCATCGTGGCGCGCCAGGCGGCGACGACTATCAGCGGTATTGGATCAATCCCAACAACGGCGACGTCATGCTGCTGGTGGCCGATCAGGGCGCCGTCATTACCGTGAACGGCGGGACAACCTGGAGTTCATGGTACAATCAGCCAACCGCCGCGTTCTATCACATCGCGGCCGACTACGCATTTCCGTATCGACTCTGCGGCGGCCAGCAGGATTCCGGTTCGGCGTGCGTGTCGAGTCGCGGCAACGACGGCTACATCGGCTATCGCGAATTCCATCCCGTTGGCGCGTCGGAATACAGCTACGTCGCCCCCGATCCACTCAATCCCGACGTGTATTACGGTGGCACCGTCGTGCGCTACGATCGCCGCACCGGACAGACGCAGAACGTGAGTCCGAATGCCGGGCGAGGCGGAGGTGGCGGCGCTCCGGATATCTATCGCGGCATTCGCACCATGCCCATTCTCTTTTCACCCATCAATCCGCGCAAACTGTACTACGGTACCAACGTGGTGTGGCAAACGGTGACTGGCGGCCGGCAGTGGAAGCAGATCAGTTCAGACCTGTCGCGCGAAACATGGGAGGTCCCCAAGAGCGTTGGCCGATACGCGGGCGGTCCGGCCGCCGGTGTATCGCGCCGCGGTGTCGTCTATACCATCGCACCCAGCCCCGTCGACTCCAACACCATCTGGGCCGGCACCGACGACGGACTCATTCACGTCACCCGCAATGGCGGCAAGACATGGGCGAACGTAACCCCGCCGCAAATTGGTCCGTGGGCCAAGGTGTCCATCATGGACGCGTCGCATACCGACGCCGGTACCGCCTACGCGGCCATCAATACCATTCGTTTGGATGATCTCCGTCCGCATATGTTTCGCACCCGCGATGGTGGCAAGTCGTGGACCGAGATTGTGGGTGGCATTGCTGATGGCGCCACCATCAACAGCGTGAAGGAAGATCCCAAACGCAAAGGACTGCTGTTCGCCGGCAGCGAC
>JANOKE010000147.1:0-9342 GCA_031419135.1 Gemmatimonadaceae bacterium | reverse complement strand
TCGCCAAGGCGGCGGCCGTGGTGCCCACCATGACGGCCAGCTCGCCCAGGAGAATCGCCGACACCTCGCCGCGAGTAATGCTCTTCACCTCGTTCACCACGGTCATCAGCGTCGACTGCTTTGGTGGTGCGGCATTCTTGCCCGACTGCTTCTCTTGTTTGCTGGCGTTCTCGGTGGCCGTCTTGAGGGCACCCATCATGCCACGCAGTCCGCCGCCTGAGGGCTTCTCATCCTTCTTCGCGGCGCTTTCCCTGGCTGCGGCGGCCCCGTCGCCCAGCGTTGTCTGACGGTCGAATTCGACGCCCACCGGCACGATCACTACGTGGGTGACGTTGCGGAGTGCGATGCCGGGCACTTTTGCGAGTTCCTTCGCGGCCGCCTCGAATCCGCCCTTGAGACGCGGATCACCCGACATGGCCGCCTGCAGCCCCTGCGTCTGCTCACGGAATTCCTGGCCCACCTTCTGCGCGTACGCGCGCTGGAATTCACGCATAGCGGCAATCTGCGGCGCGTCCTTCGAAATCCACTCGTCCATCAGAAACACCATACTGCCCACGGCTTCGTCTTTCTTGCCTTCGGATACGACTTCGCCTTCCATCGTGATCGTAATGAACACGCGCTCCGCGTCGTAGCCGGAAATCTTTTCGCGCTGTCCGGGGCGATCCACGGCGACTTTGTACGTCACCTTCATTTCGTCGTCCCCCGCTTTTGGATCTTTCGTTTTGTCCTTCGCCGTGGGCTGCTTCGCCGACGTCGTGGCCTGCTGCATCGCCGTTGCCATCTCGGCGAAGGTCATCGAACTGTATGACTTCTGCTTATGATCGATGCTGGTGATCCGCCCGGCGTCGGCGTCGATGATCGCGCCACTGATCGCAGATTCCGATCGCATTTTATGGCCCGACAGATACGAGGTGGTCACGATATCGTGCATGCTGCCGCCGCCCATTTTCGCGGCCATGTTGGCCACTGCGCCAAGCGCACCCGTCATCCGGACATCGGAAACGCTTTGCACGGTGACGCCCTGTGCACTCAGTACGGTCGGTGACGCGATGGCGGCGAGCAGCAGGGCGGCATAAACGGGCGATCGCATTTGGAGACCTCGGTGGCAGGTGAGACAACGTCCGCTCAGAATAGTGTAACGTCGGTCTACGCAAAAACCCACCGGCAGGCATTCGACGCCGGTGGGCTTGTGCTTGCGAGCGTTCTTTCTGGCGCCGCGCGCGGTGTCCGCGTGGGGTGCAGTCACACGGCACGGGTCACGCGCTGCGGCGTTGCCTCGCCACGATCCCAAGCGCCAGGAGGCCGGTGGCCATCAAGACGTACGTGCTGGGCTCCGGAACCACGTTGATGAATCCCCGGATCTCGCCGCCCCCAAACGCCGACGTGTGCACGTTGAAGTATGTCTTACCGCTGTTCATTCCGCTGAAGAGCGCCGTACGGGCATTGGCAACGCTTCCCTGCGCCGTGACGAACGCGGCGTTGTACGAACTCGCGTCGTCCATGTTGAGAATGCTCACGAACAATCCGTTCGTCACGCCAAGTGGAAAGCCAACGAACGAAGGTGTTTGTGTTGCCACGCCGACGGTTCCGGCGAGCGCCACCGCCGTGCAACAATGGATGTGCGCGGCGGTAGTGGTTCCCGTGAGTCCGCCAAACGTCGCGTTCATGGTGAGAAGGTTGCCTGCTAAGGTCAGGCTGACGTAACCGAATCCTGGCGACGCATTGGGTGGCGCTTCGGCGGCGCCGGAGAGTGCGGCGTACCACGCTTGTGCGTGAGCGCTCGACGCCGTGGCAATTGACAGGACGAGCGCGCCGAGCGTGCGACGCCAGAGGGGGGAAAGGCGCATTGGAAGTGCCTCGTGAGAAGTGAAACCGTTTCAGCAATCTCTGAACGGCGCGGAGCCTTCAAGGTCGATGCAAACCTGCGTCGTGCGGCGACACTCGTCAATGCTGCGCAATTTGCGACCAGACACCTTGCGCCTCTTACGGATGAGCGACTGTCACACAGCGCGCACACGTGGCAACGCGGGCCATTCGACACCGTCACAAAGCGGTCGACATCATGGTCTCAGGCGAATATTGGCCCCACTTGGCAGCAATCTCAGACAGGCGCTCGAAACGGGCCGAGTCATTTCGTTGCGTCCATACTACACAGTGTTGCTCAGCCATAGCAGCCGCCCGTGAACTGGCCGACTCGGACTTCTATTGGAAGGAGGAAATGCATGTGTAAAACCTGAAGACGCAAGAGGTTACGATTGTCGGATCGTCACGAAAGGCGTCGAAACCGACCGGGACAGTATAGGCACATCTATTGCGATAGGTTATTGATATTTGCCAGATTCCTACTCCGCGCCTCCACCGCATTCCTGCCACATGTCTCCAAACGTTCTTGTTACTGGTGGTGCGGGCTACATTGGCAGCCATGCCTGCAAGTCGCTGGCGCAGGCTGGATTCAACCCGGTAACCCTGGACAACCTCGCGTTCGGTCACCGATGGGCTGTGCGATGGGGTCCCTTCGTTCATGGGGACCTGGCCGATGATCGGCTTGTGCGGCGCGTGCTGCGTGAATATCGCATCGACGCGGTGCTGCATTTCGCCGCATTCGCGTATGTCGGTGAATCCATGCTGCAACCTGGCCGGTATTTCCAGAACAACGTGAGCAACAGCGTTGCTCTCCTGAACTCCATGCAGTCCGAGGGTGTCGAGCACATTGTGTTTTCCTCGACCTGCGCTACGTACGGTGTCCCCGACGTCACGCCGATTGATGAGCGGCATCCGCAGCGTCCCGTAAACCCCTATGGTGACTCGAAACTCATCGTCGAGCGTGCGCTGCATTGGTTTGGACAAGCGCATAACATGCGACACGTGGCGCTGCGCTACTTCAACGCCGCCGGCGCGGATCTCGATGGAGAGATCGGTGAATCGCACGATCCCGAAACGCATCTCATCCCGTTGATCATCGATGCGGCGCAGGGCCGTCGACCAGCCGTCTCAATTTTTGGAACCGACTACGATACCGCAGACGGTACGGCGATCCGTGACTACATCCATGTGGCGGACCTTGCGCGGGCACATGTTGCGGCACTCGAATACCTTCGCCGCGGCAGCGAGAGCACCAGCGTGAATCTGGGAACCGGAAAAGGTCATTCGGTGCGCGACGTCATTCGCATGGTGGAATCGGTTGGTGGTCGACCGGTTCCGGTGTTGGAAGAAGCGCGACGCGCGGGTGATCCCCCGGCGTTGGTGGCCGCCAGCGAAAAGGCGCAGACGCTGCTGGACTGGACCCCGCAGTGCTCGGATCTCCGGACCATTGTTTCCACGTCGTGGGAATGGCACGCGCGGCAGGGAGCCAGCGAGCTCGCGTCTGCAACTGCAGCCTGAATTTCGTGCGTCCCCTGCAGCCCGTTATTCTGGCCACGGCCGCGCCACCCATTCCCCGATCACTCCCACCGCGCGTTCATCGTTCGGCGGCGACCGCGCGACACTCGGCCCCCGAAACCCCGATCTTCGAGCGACCGGAAGTTCGGGGCAAGTTCCTCTTCGTCGGAAGCCGGAAATTCTGGGTGAAGGGTGTCACCTACGGTACGTTTCGCCCCGATACAGATGGCTTCCAGTTTCCCGCTCCAAGGCGGGTCGAAAGCGATTTCGCGCAGATGGCTGCGGCCGGGTTCAACACGGTGCGCGTGTACACGCCGCCCCCCCGTTGGCTGCTTGATGCTGCCCACGCGCACGGGCTCAAGGTCATGGTCGGGCTGCCGTGGGCGCAGCACGTCACGTTCCTCGACGAGAAGGGCCTGGCCGACACTATCGTGCGACAACTGCGCGCTGACGTGCGCTCGTGTGCGAATCATCCGGCGCTGCTGTGTTTTGCAGTTGGGAACGAGATTCCGGCGTCGATCGTGCGATGGACCGGGCCGCGACGGGTCGAGCAGTTCATCCGGCGCTTGTACGATGTGGTGAAACGCGAGGATCCGGACGCGCTGGTGACGTACGTGAATTTCCCCACGACGGAGTTTCTGCGCCTCCCGTTTCTCGACTTCTTTTGTTTCAACGTGTATCTCGAGTCGCGTGAGCCCTTGGAGGCGTACCTCAATCGGCTACAGAACCTCGCCGGCGAGAAGCCACTGCTGATGGCGGAAATCGGGCTGGACAGCCGACGGAACGGTGAAGAGCAGCAGGCATCGAGTCTGGATTGGCAGGTGCGCACCGCGTTCGCTGCCGGATGCACCGGCGCGTTGGTGTTCGCATGGACCGACGAATGGTATCGGGGCGGTCACGACATCGACGACTGGGATTTCGGCCTCACCGCACGTGACCGGCAACCGAAGCTGGCATTGGCCGTGGCGTCGCGGGCCTTCGCCGAGGTGCCGTTTCCGCCCGACACGGTGTGGCCGCGGGTAAGCGTGGTGGTGTGCACGCACAACGGCGCACGCACCATTCGCGACACGCTCGAAGCGTTCAGGCACCTCGAATATCCGGACTTTGAAGTGATCGTTGTCGATGACGGCTCAACCGACACGGTCCCACAAATTGTCGCCGAGTACAATGTGCGGTTGATCAGCACTAAGAACTGCGGATTGTCGGCGGCGCGCAACACCGGCTGGCAGGAAGCGACCGGCGAGATTGTGGCCTACATCGACGACGATGCGTATCCCGACCCGCATTGGCTGCATTACATCGCGTACCGGTTTCTGCAGGGCGACTGGGTTGGTGTGGGCGGTCCCAACATTGCCCCACCCGGCGACGGCTGGATCGCCGAGTGCGTCGCGAACGCGCCTGGCGGTCCTGTGCATGTCCTCGTGTCGGATATCGAAGCCGAGCACATTCCGGGTTGCAATATGGCATTTCGGCGCGAAGCGCTGGCCGCGATCAACGGATTTGATGTACGCTATCGCGCCGCCGGTGACGACGTAGACCTGTGCTGGCGACTGGAGGCGCGAGGCGGCAAGATCGGCTTCCATGCCGGGGCGATGAACTGGCATCACCGTCGCAACTCCGTGCGGACCTACTGGCGTCAGCAGAAGGGATACGGGAAGGCGGAAGCGTTGCTCGAGGAGAAGTGGCCGGAGCGGTACAACTCGGCCGGTCACCTGCAATGGACGGGACGACTGTATGGGAAAGGATTCACGGAGGCGCTCCCACTCACGCGCTCTCGTATCTATCAGGGAACGTGGGGGACAGCGGCGTATCAGTCAGTGTACCAGCCGCAGGCAGGAACGCTGCTGTCGCTGCCGCTGATGCCGGAGTGGTACCTGGTGGTCGGGGTGCTGGTGGTGCTCACGTTGCTTGGCCTGCTATGGCCGCCACTGATGTACGCGGTGGCGCCGTTCGCGCTGCTGGCCGCGGCTGCGCCAGTGGCGCAGGCGGTCCTGTCGGCGAAACGTGCGACCTTTCCGGGAGGTGCCACAAGCGCTGCCCCATGGCAGAAGCGCGTGCTGACCGCAATCATGCATCTCATGCAGCCGGCGGCACGATTGATCGGCAGATACCGGCACGGGCTCTTCCCCTGGCGTCGGCGAGGCCATTCCCGTCTGTTGGTTTTGCGGTCGGCGCAGGAAACGCTGTGGAGTGAGCAGTGGCGTGCGCCGGAGGCGTGGGTGGAACGCATTGAAGCGGCGATGCAGGCGGAAGGAGCGGTAGTGAGGCGCGGTGGCGATTTCGACCACTGGGATCTCCTCGTGCGCGGCGGATTGCTGGGTGCGGCGGTTGGAGAGATCGCGGTCGAGGAGCATGGGAGCGGCCGTCAACTCATTCGGATTCGTTCGCGCGGCGTGGTTCCTACGCTGGTGCTGATTGTGTACGGATTCCTGGCCTTGCTGGCGATCTGGGCAGCGGTCGACGGCGCGGTGGGCGCGTCGATCGTGCTGTGCGTGATTACAGGGGTGTTCGGTTTGGGAACGCTCACGGATACATCGATCGCCGCAGGAACCTGGGGCCGCGCGGTGGACGCGGTGCGTCGGGAGTCGGTACCGAACTTGACGGTTCCTGCGTGACGCTTGAGTTTGACTGACGTTGCGGGCGAGACATGGAGTCGAACCGTTTCAATCGTAATCCAACGGGAGGGGAACCGAATTGGCGAAGGCGCTTATCGCGGATCCTCGTCGTCACTCACTTCCCCAAGGCCATTGAATGAAGCGCCGCCTCGTCGTCGTGGGCACTCTGTCGGTCGATCCGTTCGCCGGCATGGCCTGGATGCACATGCAGATCGCGGCCGGCCTGCTGCGTCTCGGGCACGACGTGTACTACATCGAGATGAGCGGCAATTGGCCTTACGATCCAGTGCGCCAGAGTCATGTCGCCGACAGCGTATATGCGTTGCCATACCTGAGGTCGGTGGTGGAACGGTTCGGTCTTGGCGAACGCTGGGCGTATCAGCGCGGATACTCGGATAAGGAGTGGTTCGGGCCGGTGGGTCACCGGGCGGTCGAATTGCTCGAACAGGCGGATGCGGTGTTCAACATCACGGGAACGTCACGCTTCGGTGAACAAGGCCTGCGTGCCGGCCGGCTCGTGTTTTACGGCACCGACCCTGTGCATCCCGAGTTGCTGTACGCGTCGGGCGATGCCATGACGCGGCAGATCGTGGACGAGCACGACGACGTCGTCACATACGGAGAGAATATCGGTGTTCCCGGCTGCATGGTTCCACCGCTGCCCAATCTCCGGGCGCGGATGCGGCAGCCGATTCTCACCGACATGTGGGCGGCGGAGGCGGACGCGCCGACTCGGCCCGTCTTCACAACCGTCGGCAACTGGGCGCAGAGCGGGCGCGATGCGCACTATCAGGGCGAGAACTACCTGTGGAGCAAGCATCATGAATGGCTGAAGGTTATCGAGTTGCCAACGCGCGTGAATTGCGACATCGAACTGGCGACGAATCTGCTCGATCCTTCGGATATTCAGCATGGCCCGAACGAACGCGTTCGTGCTGGCGGCTTGAACGGCGATGCACGGGGGATGCTGCTGCACAACGGCTGGCGGCTCGTGGACGGGAATGCACTCTCGCTGGATCCGTGGATGTACCGCGACTACATCCGATCGTCACGTGGGGAATTCACGGTCGCGCGCGACCTGAACGTGAGGACCCGCAGTGGCTGGTTCAGTGAACGCAGCGCGTGTTACCTTGCCGCAGGCAAACCCGTGATCACGCAGGACACTGGATTTGGGCGCACGCTGCCAACCGGCGAAGGACTGTTCGCGTTCGAAACGCTTGACGACTGTGTGGCAGCATTCGACGCGGTTAACAGCAACTATGAACGCCATTCCCGAGCCGCCCGTGAGATCGCGCACGAGTACTTCCGCGCCGAAACGGTGCTGGCGCGGATGCTGAGCGATCTTTCCCTGTGAGCCCCTTCGTGCGCCTGCACGACGTTGCATGAGCGTGCCCCCGCCGAGGCGCGGCACGGTGGTCGTGCTCGGATTCTACGTCTGGTATCCGCTGGCTGGCGTGGCCATGCAATTCCTGCAGTATCTGATCGGCCTGCGACAACTCGGCTTCGACGTGTACTATGTGGAGACGGCGCACAACTACGTGTTCGACCCCGCCACGTATGATCGGTCGCCCGACTACCACACCAACGCGGCGACCGCCGCCGCTCTGCTCGACGCTCACGGATTCCGCGACCGCTGGTCGTTTCGCGCCTTCTATGACGACGAGGACACGACGTACGGCATGTCGAACGCGGCCGTGCGGCAGCTGTTCCGGGACGCCGACGCGCTGCTGAACGTGACCGGCTGGCACGTGCTCGACGACGACCATCTCCGGTGCCCGACAAGGCTGTACGTCGAGTCCGATCCGTTCAGTTCGCAAGTAGATGTGGCGAACGGGAACGAGGAAGTGATCGCCGCCCTGTCGGCGCACACGCACTTTTTCAGCTTCGGCGAGAATATCGGCGCGCCCGACTGCCTCGTGCCAACGGGCCAGTTCGAGTGGCTCCCCACGCGGCAGCCAATCGTGCTGAGCCTGTGGGAGCACGACGCCCCGCCGGGCCGGGAGTACACGACCATCACCACGTGGCAGAACGACAACAAGCATCGGCACTTCCGCGGCGAAGACTACTACTGGACCAAGAATCGGGAATTCGAGCGAGTCCTGGACGTGCCGATGCGCCGTGATGTCCCGTTTCAGATGGCGACGTCGGTCGACAAGGCAACGGAGAGCCGGCTCAACAGCTTTGGTTGGGAATACATCGATGCCATGCGGCTGTCGAAGAGCGTGGAGGCGTATCAGCATTACATCCAGCGGTCGCGCGCCGAGTTCACAGTGGCCCGCGACCAGTATGTGCGGCCGCGCACCGGCTGGTTCAGCGATCGGAGCGCGTCGTATCTCGCGTCGGGCAGGCCGGTGATCACCCAGGACACGGCCTTCGGGAAGTTCCTGCCAACGGGTCGGGGACTGTTTGCCTTCCGCACCGCAGACGACGTGCTCGCGTCGGTTGACGCGATTGAATCCGATTATGATGGGCACTGCGCCGCGGCCATCGAGATTGCTCGCGAATACTTCGCCGCGGACAGGGTCCTCGAAAGCATGATGAGCCGAGTCGGACTCTAGACCTTCTTACATGTAGCCGTCGCGACGCAGCGTCTCGAGCCCGCCGCCATCATCCTTGTCCTGGGCGCGTCCGGCGCGCTCGGCGACGTGGGCGAACCGACCGGTCTTCAGCTCGACGATGATCTGCGCAACCGTCTGCGCGTCGGACGTGACGGACCTGGTGCACGGGCCGCACCCGAGCGACCGGTAGCGGATGCCTTCGCCCTGGTCGTAGTAGAGCGACACCGTGGGAATGCGTTCCCGTTCGATGTACTCCCAGATGTTCAGTTCCGTCCAGTCGAGCAGGGGGTGGATCCGCACATGCGTTCCGGGCGCAAACTCCGTTTTGTATTGGTTCCAGAATTCCGGCGGCTGATCACCGACGTCCCAGACATTGCCGGTTGTTCGCGGCGAAAAATATCGTTCCTTGGAGCGACTGCCTTCCTCATCGGCGCGCACGCCCACGATGACCCCGGTGAATGGCTCTCGTGAGGTGTCCCGCACGTACTGTCGCGTCGGATGATCGAACCGATAACGCGGACCCTCACCGCTCAGCGTGCGTGTCAACGCCTCGGTCTTGAGCAGGCTGCAACAGGTCAACCTGTCGACCGCACCGTCGGGAAAGGTACGCTTCGCCTGCAGCGCCTCCTCATTCTGTCCGTAAATCAGGTTGAGCCCCCACTCTTCCACCAGTCGATCCCGGTACCGAATCATCTCGGGAATCTTGAACGAGGTGTCGATGTGGATGAGCGGAAACGGAACATGTCCGAAGAACGCTTTGCGGGCCAGCCACAGCATCACCGTGCTGTCCT
>JANOKE010000146.1:0-11352 GCA_031419135.1 Gemmatimonadaceae bacterium | reverse complement strand
ACTGAAAACTGAGTAATCAGTACATAACTGATTACTAAGTACTTGGTTGATTACTGATTACCCAGTTTTCTTTACTCCCGACTCCCGACTTCCTACTTCCTACTCTCCTCAATAGCTCGCCCCGAAGAACCACGTCCCGAACCCCTTCTGTCCCGGACGACTCACCGGAACCGCCCAATCCCAGCGCACGATGGCGATGTTGAACAGGTTGAGCCGGAATCCAAAACCGTAGCTCTGCAGCAACGCCCGCTGCTTCGTGAAATCGTAGTCGGTCGGCCGCGCGGCCAGCAGGGTTTGTCCGGCCGACCAGGCAACGCCGGCGTCGTAGAAGATCAAGCCGTCCAGTGGCGGCAGGCCAATCGGAAGTCGGGACCCAAGCGAACGGACAATCGGGAACCGCAACTCGGCATTGGCAAACGCCACGCGACTGCCAATCGTTTCTTCGGTATTGCACTTCGATCCGTCATCGGAGGGCAAACCGGTGCACTGGATGGAGCCGAAGTTATCGCGATTGTAGCCGCGGATGAAATCGGGTCGGGCCAGCCACTTGGGAAAGCGCAGTTCGTCCCGACCTACGGCCATGCTGCCCACAAACCGGGTGGCGAACGTGACGTAATTGAATAGCAGGGGCGTGTAGTGGCGCGCGTCAACAAGGTATTCGGTCCAATGCCACGTGCCGACACTGGGATCAACCTGCAGGCGTGCACGCGTTCCCGAAATCGGGCCGGTATATCCGAAAATCGTATTGTCCGTCACCCACGCCACGTACGGCGAAAGCGTGTTGGCCGAGGCGACGTTGCGGGTATCGCCGCGCTGATACTGACTGGCGACGCCAAACGTGTAGTCGACCGTTCGGGCGAACGAAAACAATTGCTGGTCAATATTCTGAAAGCGCGCGCCCAACTCGAACCGCGTAAATCGATTGAGCGGATAGATGCCCGACAGGAATACTTCCCGCAACACCAGTCGTACGATGTCCTGCGACTGGATGTACTGGCCGTTGCCAACGGGGGTCTCGGTGTAATTCAGCGGAAGATAGTACGGCGTTTGTGTGACGCCGGTCGCATATTGCAGGCGCTGGCCCAGACTCGTATACCCGACAAATACCTGCGCGTCGCTCAACTGGCCATTGATGGCACCGGAGAGCGCCAGGCGGTGATCGCCAAGGAGATCGCTGAGCACAATGGTGGTGCCGCCGAAGGTGCCTTGGCCGAAGCCTCCCTGCTGATATCCGATAGACGGTTGTGAGACGTACTCGGGCGAGAATCGCGTTTTGTATTTCGAATCGCGAAAACGCGTAGTGTCGGGAAGATTGAAGTCGAAGCTGTCCATCAGCGCGCGCACGCTCACGGCCTCTGACGCGCGCACGATAGCCGACGCCGGAAGATCGCCGGAGACGCGGGCGGCGGTATTCTGCGGCCGATAGAACGACTGACGCGATGCGCTGGTGTCGCGGATACTCCCGCTGCGCAGATGGGCGGTCACGCCTGCGAGCAGTTGGGCCATGGTGGGTTTCACGACCGCGTCTGGCGCGCTGGCCCCGGTCGATGCGGCCGTCCCCTGGGCCACCACCACCGCATCGCGGAAGGGGGCCTTCATGAGTGCGCGCGGGTTCTTCACCTTCCAGATGGCGTGCTCGCCCTTCTCGTAGTACACGAAGGCCAACACATCGGCGCCATGCGCCCACGAAATGGCGGGCGACAGCTCCGCCACCGCGTTGATGGCGCCGAGCACGTTGGTCAGCTGATACTGCTCCTTCGTCCCGAAATCATACAGGAACAGATTCGAGATGCCGGTGCGATCGGTGAGATACGCAATCGACCGGCCGTCAGGCGCCCATTGCGGGTTGATGTTCAGTCCGGCCTGATTTGGCAGCACGGCAACCTTGTTTGTTTCGAGATCGAGCACCGAAATCTTGAGCTTGCCGATCTTGAGGATGCCAAAGTCCGTCTCCTCGCCGCGATCGCTCGCGAACGCAATGGCTTTGCCGTCGGGCGACCATTTCGGTTGCAGATCGCCGTAACTGTCTTTGGTCAGCTGCTGATAGCCGGGCTGATCCAGCGACACCGTGTAGAGATCACTCAACCCCTGGCGCATCCCGCTGAATACGAGGCGCCGTCCGTCGGGGGAAAAGCTGGGACTCGACAGTTGGTCGAGTGGCAAATCGAAACGCTTGATCACTTTGCGCGACGCAACGTCGAGCAGATAGAGCACATCGCGACCGCTGCGCTGACCGGTGAACGCCAGCACTTTGCCATCGGGCGAAAACTCGGGCTGCGAGTAGATGTACCGCAGCTGCTCAAAATCCGGATTCGTGGTGGTCTTGATCAGTCGTGCCAGACGCTTGCCCGTCTCCGCGTCGGCCAGATACAGGTCGGGGAACACCTCGCCGCGCAGCAAACTGCCATACGCGACATACGAGATGTACTTGCCGTTGGGTGACAACGAGGGCGCGACAAACAGGCTGGCGATGCTCTTCGAACGACGCTGCGACAGCAACGGTTCGGCAAACGATCGCGGCCGGTCGAGCTCTGCTACCACCGGCAGATACTTCGACTGCATGGCCTGTTTCCACTCGGCACTCAGTTCATCGAGCGACATGCCGATCTCGCGACGAAACGCGCGGTCGATACCCACCGACGGCACGGCATTCATCACTTCGCCGATCACCTCGTCTCCCCAGCGCGCGCCGACGTACTGCCAGACCGACAATCCATAGCGATAGGGGAAGTACTTGTCCGGTCGTTCCTGCATCTGCTGGATACTGGGCAACGTGCCATTGACGACGGCGTCACGCACCCACGCATCCGTCCACGGGTGCTTATCGCCGATCGAGAAATATTCGGCCAGACCCTCTATGAACCACAGCGGCGGATTGACCTGCTGGAGATTTTGCAGACCCGCGCCCGCGCGACCCCGCGAAAAAATGTCGAACTGAAACACGTGCACCATCTCGTGCTGCAGGACGTGCTCAAAGCTGGCCCAGTCGCCGGTGAAGAATTGCGCCATCCGCTGGCGCAATGGATCGGTCACACCGCCCGTCCCTTCGCCCAGATCGCCGAAGACATTGCTTTGCGCAAAATCCCCGGTCGAACCGAACAGCATGATGGGTTTCTTTTCGCGAAACTGATGCGACATCAGTCGCGAGAGTCGCGCGTACGATCGCTCCGCCATGCGCGCCGCATCCGGCGCCACGTCCCCGATTTCGGGATAGTAGTGCACGAGGAAGTGCTCGGTCTCGATCACCTTCCAGCGCAGCTTGTCGAACTGCACCTGATTCTGACCGAAATAGCCCTGAGCAGGCAGTGGCAGGGCCGCGCCGACAGACAGCAACAGTGCCACAGCAACCCCTGCACCCGAGCGGGCGAACCATCGTGCGGCTGAAATCACCGGACTCTCCCTGTTGAAGCCCTCGAACGGCTCCGGTCGCTATCGCGCGGCGCGAACCAGTTCGGGACGATGAGAACCTGCGTCGAGTGGCACGGGCCTGGCGTCGCCCCACAACCGCTCGAGTTGATAATACTGGCGCAACGTTGGGTGAAAGACGTGAACGATACAGTCCAGATAATCGAGCACTGCCCATCGACCCTCGTTCAGCCCCTCCGTCACACTGGTAGACACGCCAGCGTCTTTGAGCCCTGCCTGTATGTGGCTGGCAATTGCGCGGACGTGTGTGTCGGAGGTGCCACTGGCGATAACAAAGAAGTCGGTCATATCCGTCACACCACGTAAATCCAGGATCACGATGTCACTGGCCTTGAGATCGGCCGCCAGCACGGCGGCGCGACGGGCAATCGGATCACCGGGGCTGGCGGGGCGTTCGGGCATTTGAAAAGAAAGGGGGAAACTGCGGTCGCGGTTCCTTGGGGGCCATACCCACGCACTCCCGGAAGGTTGCGCGGCGGGCAGCAAGACGGACAGGGGGGAATGACAACCGGGGGCGCCAATGACGGCGCCCCCGGTGTTGTGCCGTGGTGTTGCGACGCCCTACTGTTTGATCACCCAGACTTTGATTTCCGGCTTCACATCGGCATGCAGGCGAATGCCCACCCGATACATGCCGAGTGCCTTGATCGGCTCGTTCAACTCGATTTGGCGCTTTTCAATCTTGTACCCCTGCGCCTCGAGCTGGTGCGCAATGTCCGCCGTGGTGACCGATCCGAACAGCTTGCCTTCTTCGCCCACGCGGGCCGCGAAGGTCACCGACACTTCACTGAGCTTGTCGGCCACACTCTGGGCGGCGGCGACGCGCTCGCTCTCGAGTGCCTCCAAGCGGCCCTTCTCAAGTGCAATGCGCTTGCGGTTGCCCTGAGTGGCCTCAAAAGCGAAGCCGCGGGGAAGGAGGTAGTTGCGGGCATAGCCTGGAGAAACGGTGACGATGTCACCCGGATGTCCCAGCTTGTCGACCGCGTTACGAAGAATGACTTCCATGAGAAACTCCGGGTCAGCGGAGCGATCCGGGCCGGCGCGCGTGAGCGCCAGAACGAAAATCGCGCCAAGTATCGCCTAATCCAAGTGCAAAGGTAGCCGCCAGAAGCCCTGCCAGCACAACGTCTGCACCGAGAAGCGGAACCATCACTACCAACGCGAGCGGTATCAGCGCCGCCGCCCGATCGGGAACCCACCAGATCAGCACACCGACGCCCCGCAGCGCGTACAGCGAACCGAAAAAACCTATAAGGTTGGCGCCAACGGCGCGCCATTCGGCGAGTGTCGGCAGCAGCATCAGCGTCGCCCCGACGACCAGCCCCCACACCAACTGATCGTTGAAGCGGAGATCGCGCAGCATCGAGAGAGGCGGTCCGATACGAACCCGCGACAATCGATGATACGCGGCCCACGCCAGACCGAGCGCCAACAACGATTCAATCCCCAACAGCGCCGGTGCCAGAACCAACAACGGCCCCCGCGTTGTCAGACTGCCACCCAGCCGTGACGTGCCGGATTGAACTAGCGACTCCAAGCTGGTGGCCAGTTGTTCCGACCGCACCGCCGCGCTTGGCACGCGACGCACAAACGACTGCCACGCCGTGGACTCGGTCCGTCGCTGCCACGTGTCCAACGTTTCCTGTAGCCGCCGCTGATACTCGGTACTGAGCATCCGCGTCGCGCTTTCGAAGGTGCTGGATGCGGTGCCACGAGTCGCGAGCCCCGCGACGGTCACCGCCGCCGCCAAAGCGATGGCACCGATGGCGCGCCCAAGGAACGGACGTGTCCGGGTCGTCAAACAAATCAACCCGAACGACGCACCAACGCTGAGAGACCAGCCGCGAAGGAATGCGCCGTAGCCGCGGGGCGACAACGGAAGCTTCCACAGGACCCAGACGGCCATCGTGACCCAGAGCAGGGCCACCGTCAGCCGCCCTCCGGCCCACCAGCCCACCACGGAGCACACCGCAGTGGCTACGAGCACCAGCACCGCGAACTGTTCGATCGGCAGCAGCAATCGCACCGTACCACCCAACAACGCCAGCGCCGGTGTCCAGACAGGAGCGGCCGTGACGCCGACCATGAGTACGAGTGCCAAGACAAACCACCGCCACTCGCGTTCCCGCGGAGCGGTCGCGGCGGAATCCGGCGCGACCGCTCCGGTCATATATCAGCCTGTCTGTCCCTTCACGTACGGCAGCAGCGCGAGGAAACGTGCCTTCTTGATGGCCCTCGATAGTTGCCGCTGATGACGCGCGTCGACACCGCTCAGCCGACTCGGCAGGATCTTCCCGTAGTCAGTAATAAAGCGGGCGAGGAGCCGATCGTCCTTATAATCCACATACCGAATGCCCGCTTCGGTTACCGGGCAGGGTTTCTTCTGGCGGCGCATCAGTTATTCCTCGTCGTCATCGTCATCGTCAGACATGCGGCGACGCGACGCGAGCTCTTCATCGCTCAGCTTGGGCGCGCCGAGCTCGTGCTCGTGCAACGTGATCAGGTAGCGGATGACGGAGCCATCCAGCTTCAGCGCGCGCTCGAATTCCGGAAGGACTTTCGGATCGATGGTGTAGTGCGCGATGACGTAGTAGCCGTTCTCGTGACGGCCAATTTTGTAGGCCAATGCGCGACGAGCCCAGTGCTCGTACTCGATAGGCTCGGTGACGCCCAGCAGCGCGTGCAGCTTATCGAGCTTTTCGGCGATGGCGGCATCTTCGAGTGCGGATTCGAAAATGTAGACAGCTTCATAACGCCGCGTTGGAAGGCGGCGGATCTTGAGTTTTGCCACTCGGCCAGTTCTCCCTGTGGTCTGAAGTGCCCCCCGCAGTGCCGGTCCGCAGGAGGAGGGTGGGTCGGAGCAGATGCCCGACCCGTAGAGCCACGAAGGATAATCAGGATGAATTGGCGTGGCAACCCGCATTGCGCCAATAGCGGTTCACGGATTCCGGATTGGTCAGTTCGGTGCCCTCGTTCCGGTCCCGCCGTAAAAACGGTCTGCCCCGATTACCGGCCCGTTCAGACCGACGCCGTAATCGTTATTGACCGCGCCGATGATCTGTCGGATGCTGCCGGGAAACGACGTCGTTCGAGCGTTGCGTCCAAAAGGATCGGAATACCAGACCGTGGCTCCACCCGCGTTTCTCAACACGTTGTCGTTGATGTCGACCTGTCGTCGCGACCCGTTGAATCCGGAGCGAGGGTCGTCGAAGTCCACGCTCAACAGTGAACCATTCACCATCGAGGTGAGGCCATTGCATTCCGAGCTGCGGGCCTGTCGATCGCCGTTGCTCATGGCACACAGCGCCGTGGGCCTCCCCACCACCCCGGTGACTGCCGCGTCGAAATACCGGCTTGGCCGAAACACCTGAAAATACGGATTGAACGCCGCGAGCTGCTTCCCGTCGGCGGTCCGGACCTCGTTCGACGTTTCCCAGCTTTCATGCAACACGCCGAAATCGGAATGCTGGCCTGGACCAACCAGGATCCGAGAAAGAATACAGTTCGCGTCGGGGATGCGGCGGTGTCCTCCGCCCGATGGCGCGTTGGCCGGTGAGCCGGTTCCGGCCTGAACGGTACCGCCGCAAGCGCTCACGAATTCACCAGGGCGACCGATCGCGCTCATGATCGTCACGTGCATTTCCGTGCGGTCGTTGCACTTGATGTGGTATATCAACTCGTGCAAGTTGTTTGTAAATGCGTCTTTAGAGTGTGTTCCTTGATGTAGTTTAACAAGTACATCACAAACCACTTCAATGGCCGCCCCCCCAGAACCACCCGGACGAATATGAAGGTCGTTCTCCCATTCAACCTTGTGGCCCACGTGATCTTCGTGACGAGCCATTCCCAGATTGGCGGCGTCGAGCTGCTCGTTGGCGTATCCAAACGGCAGGTCTCCCACTTCGCGATACAGGTCAGATCCGTGCGGATCACGACCGTGTTCGTGACCGAATACGCAGTTCGAGAGTAGATCAACCGGAGGGTGCCACGTGGGGTATTTCTTGCCATCCGGTCCAACGGTGGCGTACCGATCGTGAACTTCTGGCGAACAGGTGTCGGTCTTTCCCGGCGCCCAGATGCCAAAAGCACGCGCCGGCGCCGCGCCAGCAAGGTCTTTCGGGGTCACCGCCGTGGGTGCCGTGTCAGCGCAGCCCCATGCCACCAGCGCCAAGGCAGCGGCGAACGCGGCGCTCAGGACCTTGCCCGATGAGGTACTCCGCAGCGTAGACATCAGCGAAACCAGGAGATGGCCACCGACGTGCGCAGCATTCCGAGTCGTGCGCTTTCGGTGACCGCATTGTCGGTGCGATCACTGTGCAGCCGACCGCCAGTGGAAGTGACCGCCGTGAGGGCCGGCGAGAGGGTAAACTCGCCCAGATGCCAATCGTAGCCAGCCGACAAGGACAGCGACGGCGACCGTGTGCTGAACGCGACCTCGCCGTCGGTGGTGTGGAAACTGGCCACGCCCAGCCCACCGTGCAGGAAAATGCCGGATCCCGCAAAGGGATATGAGCGCGCGATAAGGTACGTGCCACGGGCGACGCGATCGACCCCGCCTCCCATCACGTCCAGCCATCCGAACGTCTCCGCACCGACGAGGAATCGTGGAGACAGACGGATCCCGATTGTGCCATGCACGGCGTAAGCGCGGGTTGTCTCGCGAACACAGGCGCCACACTGTAGGCCCGCGCTGGCGCGTCCCACGCCCACGGATCCCCACAAACCATGTCGGTCGGCCGATTGACGCAGCGCACCGCCGACGCTCGTTTCGTGATTCGCTGCGGCCGTCGCCGGGGCTGCGGTTGTGGCAGGCGTGGTCGGCGTGGTTGCCGTTGCCGTCGTAGTTGCAGGGCGGGCCGATTGACTGTGCGCCAGTTCAGTCGACACGGTCAGCCCAATGAATAGCGCGAGTGCCAACGAACGCGCCACCGGGACGGCCGGCGAAGGGGGCGGTCCCTGACGTGCAGCGTGGTGACGTCGGATCGCGAGCATCGGTCGGGGCAGGCGCAAAACCATGAGAATCTCCGGTGTGATGAAGGGCTCGATAACTCTGCGCAGCCTTCGTGTTTTGCGTCCTTCCGCGCTGTGATGTGATTCACACATTGGACCACGCACTACCGGCGGCGTGACGCAATTCGCCCGATTCGGTGATTTGGCTTACGGCTGGCGGCGCGAACGTGTCATTGCATGTTGCACGTGGTCTTGCCATCGCCTGCGCCACCATGCACATCCCCGCCATGTGCGGACGCTATGGATTCGGGAACCCCGCTCGACTTGGCTCGCTGCCTTTTGGCACCGTGCTGCCGGCGCTCACCGCGCAGTTCAACATTCCCCCGTCGGAGCGGGTGCCGCTGGTGCGGGAAACCACGCGGGGGCGAGACGCGGTCATGGCGAAGTGGGGTTTGGTGCCATTCTGGGCCGACGATCCTTCCATCGGCCATCGACTGGCGAACGCGCGCGGCGAGACGGTCGCCAGCAAGCCATCATTCCGTGAGGCATTCAGACAACGACGCGGACTCATGCCGGCCGATCTCTTTTACGAGTGGCAAGTCGTGGCGGGCCTGAAAATCAAGCAACCATGGTGCATTCGGCGTCCAGGTGGGGAACCGTTCTCCTTTGGCGCGATCTGGGAACGCTGGACACCGGCGAGCAATCCCGGCGCCGAACCGCTGGTCACGTGCGCGATCGTCACCACCGAACCCAATGCCGTGATGGCGCCCATTCACGATCGCATGCCGGTGATCATTTCACCGGAGGACTACGACGCCTGGCTGGACCCGTTGCTGTCGCCGACGATGGCGCAGACATTGGTGCGTCCGTACCAAGGGGCGTTAGACGCGTGGCGGGTGAGTACTCGCGCCAACAGCGCGCGCGTCAATGACGCGGGGTGCATGGCGCCGCTCGTCTGAGCGTTACGGCGTTGGGTGCGTGTTGTGACGGCGCAGGAAGAGATTGATCGAGCCGACACTGAGCTTGGACTTCATCTGCACCATCATGCGGCGGTTGTCGTCGGTGATCCACACTTCGGCTTTCCCACCTTCGCTGAAGAGTCCCTTTGACCGGAACGTTGGCCGCAACACTATCGTGGAGAATGTGCCCGCCGGCACCTTGATGGTTTCCCGGCGCAGCACTTTGATGGTGACCGGATTGGCGTCCGGCTTGAAGTAACGTGAAAAACTGTATTCCTTGCCGACTTCCAGCGGAACGGTACGCACGAAGTACAAAAACGACCCGTCATCCAACGGCATGGCGACGGTGGGCTGCTCGGGTTTGTCATTCTCCTGGTACATCCCGCGCTCGTTGAAGAACTCGTAGTGTCGTTTTGGTTCGTAACTCCCCTCGTCGATGTCCTGGTGGTAGCGGCGTGTGCTCAGCGTGGTCACATCAAACCATGACTCGTAGCGGTCGTTGACGCGATACCCGGGAAGGCCGCCGGTAATGCCAAACACGGTGTGCCAGGTGGTCACCCCACGCACGTCGGCGAACTCGCGAATTTCCATGCTGCCGCTGCCGACCTTGAGGGGCCCGAACTTCACATCGTACTCGAGCTTTTCCCCCACCCGAAACGGTACCGTCGCGGCGTCGGCTGGAAGACGGATGGCGGTGGTCGCCGCGGGGGGGCTGTCGGTTGATTGCCGTGCGTCGGCTGGGGAGGATGTGCCCAGCAACAGCAGGGCGCAACAGAGGAGTTGGTGGGCGGCTCGGAGCATGGGCGATGCTACACCCGATGATATGAAAAGGGCCAGAGGGACGCTCAGGCGGTTCAGACGTTGAACAGGAAGTTCAGGACGTCGCCGTCCTTCACCACGTAGTCCTTGCCTTCCGACCGAAGCGCTCCTTTGGTCCGGGCATGCTTTGCCCCCTCGTGCAAGACGAAATCGTCGTACGCGATGGTTTCGGCGCGAATGAAGCCTTTCTCGAAATCGGTGTGTATGACGCCGGCCGCAACGGGGGCTGTGTCACCCTGATGGATGGTCCAGGCTCGCACTTCCTGCACACCCGCAGTGAAATATGTCTGCAGGCCCAGCAGGTGATAGCCAGCGCGAATGAGGCGATCGAGGCCCGCCGATTCTATTCCCAGCGACTCCAGAAACTCGACACGTTCTGCAGGCGGCAGTTCGGAAAGCTCGGCTTCGATTTTCGCCGAGAGCGGTACGACTTCAGCGTGCTCGCCCGCCACCGCCGCGCGCAGTGCCTTGAGGTAGGGACCTTCCTCACCAGACAGCTCGGCGTCGGTCACGTTGGCCGCATAGAGAACCGGTTTCGCGGTGAGGAGCTGAAGTCCCTTGAGACTGGCCAGCGCCGCTGGTGCGAGCCCCGCGCGCCAGAGCGGCTGGCCATCGGCCAAGGCAGCGAATCCGGCTTCCAGTCCGGGTAATTCCGCCAGCGCGTCCTTGTCGTTCGCTTTCGCGGCGCGCTTCACTTTGTCCAGCCTTTTCTCCACGGTTGCCAGATCACTCAGGGCGAGTTCGAGTTCGATGATCTCCTTGTCACGCGCGGGGTCGGGAGACCCCATCACGTGACTGACGTCGGGATCTTCAAAGCATCGGATGACGTGCACGATCGCGTCGGTTTCGCGAATGTTCTGCAGGAACTTGTTCCCCAGCCCCTCGCCTTGCGATGCGCCCTTCACCAACCCGGCAATGTCGACAAACTCCACGACCGCGGGCACCACGCGCCTGGGCTGTACAATCTCCGTGAGCTTCGCCAGCCGTTCGTCAGGTACTTCGACCATGCCGATGTTTGGATCGACGGTGCAGAACGGATAGTTCGCGGCCTCGGCTTTTGCAGAGGTGAGCGCGTTGAACAGCGTGGACTTGCCAACGTTGGGGAGGCCGACGATACCGAGACGAAGCACAGAAGAGTAGGAAGTAGGAAGTCGGAAGTCGGAAGTACTTCAGCAGAGTAGGGAGTACTTCAACAGAG
>JANOKE010000145.1:0-3913 GCA_031419135.1 Gemmatimonadaceae bacterium | reverse complement strand
GATGTCCATCGCGATCGCGGTATGGTTGGTGGGCGGCGTGCTGAGTTTGATGGGGGCGCTGTCGTACGCCGAGTTGGGTGGTATGGACCCCGGTGCGGGTGGGTTGTACGCGTACATCCGCGACGGGTTTGGGGCGTTTCCGGCATTTCTGTACGGGTGGACACTGTTCTTTGTGATTGGTGCCGGCACCATTGCCACGCTGGCCGTGGCCGCGGCCGACTACATGACGCAGTTCACGCCAATGTCGCCAACGCAGAAAAGCATTGTGGCGGTAACGCTGATCGTGATCATGGCGGTGATTAATGTGCGCGGCACCAAGGCGAGTTCGTCGGTGCAAAATCTGGCCACCGGCATCAAAGTGCTGGCCATTCTGGCCATGAGTGCCTTGCTGTTCGTGCTGGGCCAGGGTTCCACGTTACCGTCGGTGGCACACGCCGTGTCGACGGTATCGGTGTCCGGTGTTGGGTTGTCGATCATCTCCGTGCTGTGGGCGTATGAGGGCTGGCAGTACGTGACGTTTATTGCAGGTGAGGCGCAAGATCCGCAGCGCACTATTCCGCGCGCGCTGATTATTGGCACGCTGATTCTGATTGGCATCTACGTTATTGCAAACTTTGCGTATGTCGCGGCGCTGGGAACCGCGCGCATGGCGGCGTCTGATCGCGTGGCGGGTGAAGCGGTGGCCGAGGTGCTTGGACCGACGGCTGGGAAAGCGATCGCGCTGGCGATCATCATTTCGATGTACAGCGCAGCGCATGCCACGGTGATCACCGTGCCGCGGGTGTATTTCGCGATGGCGCAAGACGGGCTGTTTTTCCGAAAGCTCTCCGACATTCACCCGAAGTACGGAACGCCGGCAGTGGCGGTGGTGACCAGTTGTGCGTGGGCGGCGGTGTTGGCGATGACGGGGACGTTCCAGCAGTTGCTGACGTACGTAGTGTTTATCGGCTGGATTTTCTACGCGCTGGGTGCGGCGGCAGTGATTGCGTTGCGAATCAAGCGGCCAGATGCGGTGCGGCCGTTCAAGGTGCCGGGGTATCCGGTAACGCCGGCGTTGTTTGTGTTGGCGGCGGCGGTGATTGTGGGGAATACGGTGGTGTCACAACCGGGGCGAGCGGCGATCGGGATTGGTGTGGTGCTGCTGGGTGCGCCAGCGTATTTGGTGTGGAAGCAAAGATTGGCGAAGTAAGTTGCGGTGTGGTGGGCGTCCTCGCCGCCGGCCCGACGTTCTCGATGCTGTCCATCGACCCTGCCGCTTCGGCGGCGCTGCGCGCGAGTGCCACTGCAGCAGCCAGTGCGGGTGACAGCGCACGCAGCATGCCGTCGTTTACCACTTGGCTGGTCGACCTGGTGCCAGCGAATCCGATCAAGGCCGCCGCTGATGGCGCCATGCTCCCATTGATCATCTTCGCGATCGCGTTCGGCATCGCGATGACGCGCATCGAGGCGCAGCGCCGCTCAGCGGTGGTGCGTGTCTTCGAAAGCATTCTGGACACGTCGATCACGCTCGTACGCTGGGTGCTGCAGCTGGCGCCGATCGGCGTGTTCGCGCTGGCTGTTCCGCTGGCGGCGCGACTCGGCCTCAGCGCCGCCGGCGCGCTGGCCACATACATCGTGGTCGTATCCGTCCTCTCCGCTGTGCTCATCGCGCTGCTGTATCCGGTCGCGGTGATCGGCGGAAAGATCAGTCTCGGGACGTTCGCACGCGCCGCACTGCCGGCCCAAGCGATGGCGTTCAGCGGGCGATCTCGCGTCACTGCCAGCCATGATCACGGCCACGCGCGACACGCTGAAGTTGCCGCCGCAGATCGCCGGATTCCTCGTGCCGCTCCTCACGGCGACGTTCCGGATTGGCGCGGGTATTGGTCAGACGGTGCAGATCGTGTTCATCTCGCACTTGTATAGGATACCGCTGGGTCCCGCGCAGCTGGCGGCGATTGCCTTCACCGCCGTCATCGTGTCGTTCTCCGTGCCCGGCATTCCGGGCGGCACCATCATCGCGATGGTGCCCGTGCTCATGGCGGCGAAACTGCCCATCGAAGGCGCGGGCATCCTGCTTGGCGTGGATACCATTCCCGACATGTTCCGTACCACGGCCAACGCGACCGGCGACATGACAGCCGCGGTCGTGCTTGGTGCGCGCGAGGAGCATCCGGCGGAGGCGTAGTGCGCGGCGCGAGACTGCCGACGTGCACCGTGCCTTGACTCGGCGCACTCGCCGAGCGTACCGTCCAATCGCTGGCAACGCGACGGTACAGGGCGAAAGGAATTGGTGACGGACTTCTCGGCACCCGTGCGCATATTCGCCCCATGCGCTGCGGAAATCTCTCGCCGAGGACATACGGGTCATGGTCATGGCACAGACGACTGCTGTCTGGACACTCGCCGAACTCGAGCGACTGCCGGACGACGGCAACAAGTACGAAGTCGTGGATGGAGAATTGTTCGTGACGCCGGCACCGTCACCGGCGCACGAGTCGCTCGCCGACGAGCTGGACGAAATCCTCGATCCCTACGTTCGCGCGCAACGAATCGGCCGGGTGCACAGGCCACGCTCCGTCATTCGCACAAGCGGTTCCGAGGTCGAACCCGACCTCATGGTGCGGCCGCTCGTGTCGCCGCCTCCCGACACGTGGGAGGAGGCTCCCATTCCCCTGCTTGTCGTGGAGATTGTCTCCAGGACCACACGGCGACGCGACCATGAACAGAAACGCGCGTTCTATCTCCGCAATGGTGTCGCGGAGTACTGGCTGGTCGACGGCACGCTTCGGGCCATTCGCGTGGTGAGGCCCCAGGCGGACGACGTGCTGGTCGAGCAGGAGTTGGTGTGGCAACCGGCGGGTGCAAGCGAGGCGCTGCGTGTTGACGTTCCCGCGTATTTCCGCGCGGCGCTGGGAGCGTGACTGCTATCGGCGCAACGGCTTGTCGAGCGAATCCCACTGATAGGCAGCCGCCACACGGCCTTCGATCTCGCGAATCAACACGCCGCCGTTTTTGCCGTTCGTCATGACGACGATCCCGTAACCTTTCCGCAGACTGGGCCACGCGGGATGCGCGGCTCGAAACCGCCCGCGCCGCGCGGCAGCTCATGCACCAGGCCGTCGCCGCGTAACATTCCGTCATGCCTGTCCGTTTTCCATTGTACGACCACCCACGTGTCTCATTCACGCTGAACCAGGACCCAACGCTCGCTGGCAATTGACGAAAACCGAAGCAGATCTGAAGGCATTCCTGCGCATGGTTGAGACGCCCGGTATGTTTCGCGGAAATGCAAGGCCGACGTTCTCATTCGTTGACGAATTATTGCGGGAATTGCGGGGCGCTGGCGCCAGTGAGGAGGAGGTTGCACGAGCGCTGACCTTTAATCTGCTCCGCTACATGCGCTTTGAATCGCTGCTCATTGTTCGGCGCGTACATGCGGCATTATCCGTAGCCGCCATTGTCGAGAAGTACGGCGTGTAGGCCCGCACGCCATTCGTAGGCTGTCGAAAATCGTTGGAGTGCTGAGCTGGCTTGGTGCCGCAGCGGAGCCTGCTCAGCGGTAGCGAGAGGACCGTCCGGCGTGCGGCTTCGTAACGACGCGCGCTGCCGACGAGCGCGAGGACGGCCGCGTGGTTGTGCGTGGCGCGGGAGCTGCGTCGCGCGCCAACAGACTACCAAGCGGGCGTCGCGATGGGTTTGGCGGTGTTCCTCGTTGGAAGCGCTATCGGTGGCTGGATTGTGGCGACAATGGGATTGACCCGATTTCGTGGACACCACACGCACCCTGATTTCTGGGTGGAGGTGTCACATGAAAGCAAACCGGAAGGCAGGTCCAGCAGGACGCCGTGAGCGCCGCGCATTCGGCGCGGAGTTCAAGGCTGAAGCGTTGCGGATGGTGGCCGATCGGCGGACGGCGGGTGTGCCGCTCTCG
>JANOKE010000144.1:0-1778 GCA_031419135.1 Gemmatimonadaceae bacterium | reverse complement strand
GCAGACACCGTCGCGCAAGCGGCCGACACTACCACGCGCAATGCATCGAAGCTCGTACTGATGAATCTGGCTTCGGGCGAGAAGAAGGAATTCAACGGCATTCGTCGATTCAGCTTCAACGCCGACGCGCCAACGTGGATGATCATGCAGGCCGGCGGCGGTGCACCGGCCGGTGGCGCAGGCGGTCGCGGTGGTCCTCCCGACGGCGCACCCGACGTTTTCGGCGGCGCCGGTGGCAGCACGGCGGGCGGGGCCGCCGACCTGTTGCTGTACAACGTGACCACTGGCGAGCGGCAGAACATGGGCAAGGTCGGACAATACGACTTCAGCGATGATGGTGAGTGGCTGGCGTATACCATGGACAATTCCGATCAGATTGGCAACGCACTGCAGGTGCGCAACATGTCAACGGGCGCGGTGAAGGCGCTGGACAGCGAGGACGTGCTCTATCGCCATCTGGCGTGGACTGACAGTTCGCGGGCGCTGGCCGTGATGAAGGGCAAGGTGGCGACCACTGGAACACGCGACACGGTTTTTTCGCTGGTGGTGTTTCGCGGTATCGGCCCCAACGGCGCGGCAAGCAACATGTCGTTCAACCCTGCCATGCGCACCGACTTTCCCGCCGGATGGAAGCTCGCGTCCGATCGCGCCCCTCGATACTCGGCCGACATGACGCTGGGCTTCTTTGGCATTCGCGAAGGTGTCAAGCCTGCCGCGCGTGTGGCTGATGCGGGTGGACGTGGCGGTGTCAATCCGCTCGTGCAGGCAGGTGCACCGGGCGCGGGCGGCACCATCAATCAAACGGCCGCCGGGCGTGGTGCGAGCGGCACTGCAGCCGATTCGGTGGCGTCCTTGATACTCTGGCACGCCAAGGATGCGCGTCTGCAATCACAGCAAATGGTGCAGGAGGCGGCCGATCGCGCCTTCAACTACACCGCCGAATATCGATTTGCCGATAACAAGTTCGTGCGGTTGAGCGATGAAACGCTGAAAAACGTGGTGGTCACCGCTAACGACAAATTCGCCTACGGCGTTGACAACACGCCTTACCAGCAGGCGGCCAGTTATTCGGGACGCAACTACAACGACTTCTACACGGTGGATCTCAAGACCGGCGCTCGCAGACTGCTGTGGAAAAAGCGTTCGGTTGGCATTGGCGCTGCGTCGCCCGACGGATCGAAGGCATTAATGTGGGGCACTGACGGACACTATTGGGTGCTCGATCTGGCCACGCTCGACAGTGTGAACATTACCAAGGCCGTGCCCACCAGCTTCGTGAACGCGGAAGACGACCACAACAACATCATGCCGTTGGCCATACCGGCACGCGGATGGAGCAAGGATGGGTCGTTCGTGTTGCTCTCGGACAACTGGGATATCTGGAAAGTGCCGGTGTCGGCCGGGGCACGCGCGATCAATCTCACCGGCGACGGCAAGCGTGCGCAGGTGCGCTATCGGCAGTTCTACAATTGGGGTGACGAGGCGTCGGTTGCCGCCGCAGGTCGCGGTGGGCGTGGCGGTGGCGGTGGCGGCGGTCGTGGCGGTGCGCCGCCGGCATCGGTAGGTGTTGATCTTTCCAAACCGCTGTTCATCGGCACCTACGGCGAGTGGACCAAGAAGGAAGGCGTGTCGCGTGTTGACCCCGCGCAACCGGGTGCCAAAAGCATCCTGTTTGAGGACGCGCGATTTGGTATTACCAAGGCGCGCGACGCTGAAACATTTGCGTTCTCGCGGCAAACCTTCACTGAGTTTCCGAACTACTGGGTGTCGGGGCCGGA
>JANOKE010000143.1:0-3646 GCA_031419135.1 Gemmatimonadaceae bacterium | reverse complement strand
CAGCCGACCGCACGGTCAGCCTCGTGATGGCGCTGTCAGCGGTCGAGGCGACTCCGATTTTTCTTGTGGTCCGACCGTTAGCAGTCAACGTCAACGTGCTTGCCGCCGAAGTGGTAATGCTGCGCACCAAGATTGACGGGTCGTGGCGCGAGCGCGCACGCCACACCATTGGGAGTTTCTGCGACCCACTGGCACCAACACGCCTGCGCTTCGACCTTGCGCTCGCTGTGTCGGGCATGGCCTTGCCAGCCGTTCGTTATTGTACCGCTACCCGCAGCAGCAAAACGAATTCGTCGTACACACTCACAAAGCGGCAAAGGCGGCGTAAACGTGCACATGAAAGAAGTGCTGGACTGGGTGTTCTACATTCGTGAGTCATGTATGAATCAGTTTCGTCGCCGCCGCTCCTGCTCGGCCGCACGCCGTAGTTCCTCCACCAGGCGACGAGCGGCCGCCCGTGTCCGGCGATCGCCGATGGACTTGATGGCAACGTCCATGGCCTTCTCCAACCCCTCGATGCGAATCTCGGGTAGATCGATCTCGGGAGGTGATGGGGGCTCGTGCCAGTCGGGCGGTTCTTCGAGCAGGGCAATCCGTGCCTCGGACTCACATGACGTTGTTGGCGCGGTTCCCTCGCGAAACCATTCGCGGCGCGACGGGCCACACCAATCGCTGGCCAGCTTGCCCGTGCCGACATCGATCATGGTGGACATCACTCCACTCGGCGGTGGCCACGGCGCATCCTTCTCCGGGCTATGCCATCCCTCGCGGATAAAGCGCGCCCACACCGGCGCAGCGAGTCGCCCTCCCGACGCGTCATCACCAAGCGACTGGGGTTCATCGGCACCAAACCACACGCTGGCAATGAGTGATGGCGTGTAACCCACAAACCAGACGTCGGTACCGCCGTTGGTTGTGCCGGTCTTGCCCGCCACGGGGCCGCGAATGCCCGCGCTGCGGACCGCGCGGCCCGTTCCCGCATCCACCACGCTGCGCAGCATCGACGTCAGGAGAAACGCTTCCCGTGCATCAATCGCGCGTGGGGCCAGGGCCGGTGGCCGCGACCACAGTACGCGTCCGAAGATGTCTTCGACCTGTTCAACGGCGTAGGGCTGGACGCGCGTGCCGCCGTTGCCCAATGGCGCGTACGCGGCCGTGAGTTCGAGCGGCGTAACGCTGCCAGCGCCCAACGCCAGCGCCGGCACATCGGGCAGCGGACTGGTAATACCCATCGCGCGTGCCTGCGCAATAATGCGCGCAATGCCAACCTCCTGGCTCACACGCACCGTTGCGGCGTTGGCCGAGCGCCGCAGCGCATCACGCAGCGTCACGCGACCTGCGTAGTCGTCATCGAAGTTCGCCGGCGTCCATTCCTCACGTCCTTCGCCGATCGAGATGGGTTCGTCGTCCACCATCGTCGCGGGGGTGTGACCGTATTGGAGCGCCACGGCGTACACGAACGGTTTGAACGCCGATCCCGGTTGCCGACTGGCGCGAATCGCGCGATTGAATCCTTTGCGCTCAATGCGGCGGCCTCCCACCAGTGCACGCATGGCGCCCGTGGACGGATCGAGTGCCACCAGCGCACCCTGCGTTTGCGTTTGCGCCGTTCGCGCGCCACGCCACCAATCCCGTTCGTTGTCCACCTGCACCGCACCGCTGGCAATGGCCCGTTCAGCAGCGAACTGCGCGCGCCGGTCGAACGTACTGCGCACGCGCAATTGTCCGTCGTTGAGACCAGCTGGAATTGCGCCCACACGGCGCAACGAATCGAGTACGCCACGCACTGTTTCCACGGCCCATGAATCGGTACGACGCGGCGGGCGCCACTCAACGCCCACTACCGTGACGGCGGAGGCGCGCGCCCCCGCAATCTCGGTGGGTGTGGCAACATGTTCCCGTGCGAGCACGTCAAGCACCACGTCGCGACGCGCCCGCGCGCGCACCTTGTCACGACGGGGCGTGTAGCTGCTGGGTGCCTTCGGGAGTCCGGCCAGCATCGCCGCCTCCGCCCATGTGACGTCGCGCACACTCTTTCCAAACAGATCGCGACTGGCGCCTTCAACCCCATACACGCCGTTGCCAAGGTAGATCGCGTTCAGATACCGTTCGAGTATGGCGGGCTTGTCAAGCGCCGATTCTATCAACCCGGCGTAGCGCCACTCCAGTAACTTGCGTGGAATGCTGCGTTCCGACGCCCGGTGACTGAGAAAGACATTACGGGCCAGTTGCATGGTGATCGTGCTGGCACCCTCGCGAACACCAAGGGCCATCAGGTTGGCCACGGCAGCCCGAGCGAGTCCGCGCCAGTCGATACCGTGATGCGTGTAGAAGCGACGATCTTCAACCGCAACGAATGCGGATTGCACGCGGGGCGAGATGCGCGACAAGGGCACGTTGACGCGTTTTACCTGCGAAAGGGGTGATATCAGTTCGCCACGACGGTCGAGCAGCGCGCCACCCTCGGTAGGACGCCAGGCACGCAACTGTTGGACCGACGGACACGAGCGAAAGCCGCAGGAATACCACCACGATCCTGCGCCGCCAAACCCGAACGTCGCCACGACGGCCGTGAACCACAGGATGCGTTTCGGAATTCTGCGGCGACGCGATGACGTCGGCGCGCTGGGCAATGCATCGTCTGCGACGACCTCGTTAGCTTTCGCGTCCATTGTTCTCCTGCTCCAGCCAGAGTGTCCTGCACCAACCGCATGCTTCGCTTCCCACGTTTACCCGCTTATTTGGTCCGCCGTCCGTTCCTGTGCGCGACCGCTGGACTTGCAGTCGGTGCCCTGGTGGTTACACCCGAGCCGACTCACGCTTTCCTACGTCACGAAGGATACAGAAGTGCCAGCCCGCCGGTTTCCGGGGCAGGGCAGTCGGTTGGCGCGGCGGCGCGCACGCCCAACGAGTTCGGGCGCATCCCGATTCTGGAGTGGCATCAGGTTGTCGATACCGACGGCAGCTACAAGGTGTCGCGCGAACGATTTCGGGCCGAACTGGCCGACCTGCACACACGGGGCTACGTACCCGTCTCACTGGCGGACCTGTTGGACAAGCGTATCAACCTGCCGGCCGGGAAGTCGCCGGTGCTCTTCACCTTCGACGATGCCTCGCCGAGTCAGTTCCGCTACCGCGAGCAAAACGGAACGTTGGTGATCGATCCAACGAGTGCGGTGGGCATTCTGATGGATTTCATCAAGTCGCATCCGGATTGGAAACCGCGCGGCCTGTTTTGCGCACTTCCGGCCGCTGAAGCGGGTCACGCGTTTTTCGGCGACAAGGGAATCGACGGACAGAAAACGGCGTGGCGGTTTCCCAAGCTGCAATTTCTGGTGGCCCAGGGGTTCGAGCTCTGCAACCACACGCTCTGGCACGCGAAGCTCAGCAAGTATTCAGACGTCGTAGTACAGGAGCAGTTGGCGCGCGGTGCACTCGCAATCGACTCGGCCGTGCCCGGCTATCGCGTGCGCGGGTTTGCACTGCCCTATGGTTTGTGGCCGAAGAATCGCGCGCTGACGCGCAAGGGTTCGTGGCGTGACGTCAAGGGTAAGCGCGATGTGACGTACACGCACGAGGCGGTATTCGAAGTGGCTGGTGGCCCCGCCCGCAGTCCGTACGATCCGCAGTTCAATGCGCACGCCTT
>JANOKE010000142.1:0-4349 GCA_031419135.1 Gemmatimonadaceae bacterium | reverse complement strand
GGCATTCCAGCAGTCATTACGCGCTGACGCGCGACAGCCTATCGCGCAGCTGAATCTCGGGATCGCGCTGGAGCGAGCGGGCAACAGTGCCGCCGCGGCCCAGGCCTGGCGGCGGGCCATCGCCCTCGACCCCACGGCGCCACTTGGCTATCTCAATTTGGGCACCAGTCTGCTGCGCGCTGGGAACTCGGCCGCTGCGATTCCCTGGTTCGAGCAGGCACTGGCGCGGGAACCGGGGCTCGCCGTGGGGCACTTTCAACTGGCGCTGGCGCTGCTTAGGGAGGGGCAACTGGTTCGGTCGGCCGCCTCGGTCCGACGATCACTGGCCCTCGATACCTCGAATGTGGAAGCCTCCAGGCTCGAGGCGGCGCTTCGCGAGGCGCTCCGCGAGGGACGACCAAACAGGTAGGGCGTGTCGAGCGGTTGGACCGGTATGCCCGCCCCACGCCCTTGGGTGAATGGATAATGTGACGGCGAGCGGTCGAAAATGGTTGCCAAGTCACTGACCGGGCCACATTCTTGGCGCCGAAGTCTGTCACCCGTACCCGGCGCGTTCGCCGGACAAACGCTCGACGCGAGGTATGCCAAGGATGCCCACACCAGTGCACACACGTTGGTCGCGATTTATCACAGCGACATTGCTGGCGCTGACACTGCCGTTGTCCGCCGCGACCGCGCAGGGGACCACCGCGATTATCGAGGGGCGGGTCACCGATGCGACGTCAACGCGTCCGCTCGAAAATGTCCAGGTAACGATCGATGGTACTCAGCTGGGTGCCATGACCAACGCGCAAGGTGGATACCGCATTACCGGTATCCCGGTTCCGGCCGGAACCGCAACCGTACTGGTGCGTGTCCGTGCGATCGGTTATTCGCGCGAAACGCGATCGGTCACCGTGAGCGCGGGCGAAACCGCCAAGCGCGACTTCGCGGTAACTGTGTCGGCCGTCCAACTGAATCAGGTTGTCGTGACCGGCAGCGGTCAGAAAACCGAAGTGAAGCGGCTGGGGAACACGGTCGCGCTGATCATTCCGCCCGCGAATGCGCCTATTAACGACATGTCCAACCTGCTCACGGCGCGCGAGCCGGGCGTGTCGGGACTGGTATCGGGCGGCCTGGCGGGCGAAGGTGCGAAGATTCGTATTCGCGGCAACGCCTCACTGTCGCAGTCGAACGAACCCATTGTTTTTGTGGACGGCGTTCGCCTGAACTCCGGTGGCGGCTATGGCATTGGCAACGGCGGTGGCGGGTCGCCGTCGCGTATCGACGATATCGATCCGAGCACCATTGAGCGGGTTGAGATTCTCAAGGGTGCCGCCGCGGCCACGCTATACGGCACCGAAGCCTCGAATGGAGTGATCCAGTTCTTCACGAAAACGGGGTCGTCGGGCGCTCCGCGCTGGACGATGAATTTGCAGCAGGATGCGGTGAGTTTTGGCGATCGCGTGGCACCGAACTCGGGATATGCGCGCACTCAAGCGCGAGCCGACTCACTGGCCACCTACTGGAACAAGCCAGGACTCCAGGCCTTCCAGGTGTTCGAAGTGCCGGTGTTCAAGGACTTCTTTACTGAGACCGGTACCGGGAACACGCTCTCCACGTCAGTGCAGGGTGGTGGGTCTGCGCTCACCTACTTTACCAGTGGCCGCTACTTCTTTGAAGACGGGGCGTTTGGTGGCGCCGATCTCGGTCCGGCCCGCGACCAGGTGCGCCGGATTCAGACGTCGGCCAATCTGTCGTTGGTGCCCACCTCGAAGCTGCGTCTTCGCTTCAACAATAACTACTACAACTCGCTGAACAAGTCTCCGGAAAACAACAACAACATTTACGGGGTGAACTCGCTCAGCTACATGGCGCGGCCGGAATTGGCCAACTGCAATGCCTCCACGTATCTCTCGCCTGGACGGTGTTCGGGTGCCGGGAATCAGTTCGGAAATCAGGCGTTCGCCACGGCTCGTGAGGCCATGCAAGTGACCAACGAAACCGGCGCGCAGCGGTACGTCGGTATTCTTGATGGGTCGTATGCGCAGACATCAAACCTGACGTACAGCAGCACCGTTGGCTTCGATTATACCGCGCAGCGCGACTTCGGATTGTCGCCCTTTGGTTACAACGTCGATCTGTTCACGTCGAATAACCCGGACGGCTCCCGCCAAACGTTCTCCAGTGGCACGCGCGTGCTCACGTTGGACGGCAAGATTGCCTACAATCGGGCCTTCGGTTCAAACTGGACCACGGCAACGGTGGGCGGTCTGCAAGTGTTCAATAACCGCACCACCACGCAAGTCGGGTCGGCAACCGCGTTCCCTGGCCCCGGTATTGAAGTGGTTGGCGCCGGTGGGTTGAACATCGCCGTGGGTGAGTCGTTCATCACCACGGTGAACGGCGGATACTTTGGTCAAACCCAGATTGGCTGGCGCGACTGGATTTTCGGCACGGCCGGCGGGCGCTATGACTTCTCGAGCGCCTTCGGCAAGAGTGCTGGTGGCGTGTTCTACCCCAAGGTGTCCCTCTCCGTGGTGCCGTCGGACTTGCAGTCGTGGAGCTCGACCAAGCTCCCCACACTGCGGCTTCGCGCCGCACTCGGTCAGTCTGGGCGTCAGCCCGGTGCCTTCGATCAGTTCACGACATTCTCGCCGCTTGTCACCTCGCTTGGTTCCGGCCTGCTGCCGTCGCAGTTGGGCAACTCGGGCTTGCGCCCGGAAATCTCCACGGAAATTGAAGGTGGATTTGAAGCCGGGGTGCTGGACAACCGTTTGGGCATAGAGTTCACCTACTGGAAGCGTCAGGTGAAAGACGCGCTGGTGCCGAGAACCTTCGCACAGTCTGGCGGATTCCGCGCTGCGCAGTTGACCAACATCGGACAGATTGATGCGAAGGGTTTGGAGTTCGGTCTTCGCGGCAGTGCCATTCAACGCACCAACACCCGACTCGAACTCTTCGCAAACGCCGCGTATCTCAATCAGACGCTCACCAGTCTTGGCGGGGCACCAGCAATTCGCGTCTCTGGCGGCTACGCGCGATATCGCGTGTATCTCAAGGAAGGGGATCCGCTGGGATCCATCTATGAGCCGCGTTTGGCGCAACCGTGCGGTGCGGGAGGTCCGGTCAGCAACAAAAAGAACCTGCCGATTACCTGCTTCACGGCCGATCAGTTGCCGATCAACTTCAGTGGCCGTGGGACGGCGGCGACCAAAGCTGAAGTGCTGGCGTACTTCGCACAGCCACGCGACATCCAGAGTTCGGCGGTGCAGAACGTGCTGCAACCGTTGCTGGCCGACTATGACGGCAGCGGCATTCTGTTCGAACAGCGCGTGGGCTCCAACATTCCGAAGTGGACGGGCGCCTTTGGCGGCACGTTCTCGTTCCGGCAACATTGGAAGGTTCAGTCCACGCTTGAGTATCGCACCGGCTACCTCGTGCAGAATCTGACCGACGGATTCCGGGCGTCGCAGCACCCGTCTATCGGGTCGAACCGCAAAGAGTTCTCGGACGTGCAGGCGGTCATGCAAAATCCGGCCAGTACACCGGAGCAGCGCGTGACAGCGGCCACCGAGTACATCACCAAGTATCGCCGATTGCTCGAGCCAGGACTCAACCAGGCGCAGGACGGCTCATTCCTGCGCTGGCGCGAACTCGCGATCACCTATGATCTGGGTGCGAATGCAGCCAAGCGCATGGGCTTCAACACGGCCAGCATTACGATGGCCGGTCGCAACATCCTCATGTGGACCAAGTACCCCGGCAACGATCCCGAGTCCAACGAAAACGGACGTGGCTCCACGGGAACGCTCGCCGACAACTTCCAGAACGCCACCGATGGTTTCGGCTTGCCGATTCCGCGTCGTGTGTCGCTCGCGATCAATCTTGGCTTCTAACCCGGACCACTCCCCAATGCCAATCGGAATCTCGATCGTGGGTGCGGCCGCTCGCCGCCGTCGATCCGTGGTGAGCGCGCTCGTGATAGGCGCTGTCTCGCTGTCGTCCTGTACGATTTTCTCCACCGAAGTGAAAAACCCGAACGCGGTGACGGAAGATGCGATTGCGACCGCGTCCGCCGCCGCGACATCACTGGTAACGGGGTTGTACGGATCGGTGAATGCCGCCGGCAACCAGATTATCGGTACGTCGGGGGCGGCATCCGACGAACTCACATGGGTGGGGTCGCGGGAATACTGGAACCTGCTGGACGTGGGTGATGTGGGCGATCCTCTCAACGAGTACACGGATGGCCAGTTTTCCTATGTCGCACAGGCACGCTGGCTGGGCGACTATGTGATTCCGAAACTCGAGGGATACGACAAGGCCAATTCGCTGCGCAATCGGGCCGATCTTGCGCAGGCATACTT
>JANOKE010000141.1:0-1532 GCA_031419135.1 Gemmatimonadaceae bacterium | reverse complement strand
AGGGCACGCCGTCGCCGCTCCGCCGTGAGCTCCTGCTGCATGCCGTAGAGACTGCCCATGAGCGCGGGTGGTCGACGTTGCGAAACGGCGCATTGCTGCAGGCAGCCGAGGACGCCGGATTCGAAGTGATGATCACCACCGACCAAAACTTGCAGTATCAGCAAGACTTGGCCGCGCGGCGCCTTGCGATCATCGTACTGAGCACAACAAGCTGGCCTCGCATCCGTGCGGCGACCGACGCCATTGCGAATGCCGTGTCACGATGTGCGACTGAGCGCTTCATCGAGATCCCCATTCCGTGAGGACGCCGAACAAGGCGTTGCAGTTGTCGAGCGGGCTAAGGAAGCTCGCTTCGCTCGCATTGGTTTCATCCGCTCGCAACTGAACGCCAGCACGTTAGCCGGCTTCGATCCACGACGGGACCCTAACCGTATTTGAGTTCGTCATGACTAAGCGACTTGTTTCGATGGTGGTTGCATTTGCATTCTCCGGCTGTGCGAGCTTCCCGGGGCAAGGGCATCGTGCGAATGGAATGAGCAAGTCCGCGTTGATCGGCGTCTGGAGGCTTGTTGAATACATCGATCCTACACCACGAGACACCCTCAATGTGAACCCGCAGCACCCCGCGCCCCGCGTCGGGCCGACTGGAATTGGTATGCTGTTTTTCACGGCGAAGCACTACGCTCACCTTTCGATTTCGACGACTGAGCCGCGTTCGGCATTGCCTGAAGCGAACCCGACTGCTGCGCAATTGCTTGCCACATGGGGACCTTTCGGGGCTCAAGCCGGCACATACGAGATACAGGGACAAGGCATCGTGTTTCGGCCAACGGTGGCAAAGAATCCGCATGCCATGGCACCTCAACGGATTATCAGAGGGCCATTTAGAGTTGTCGGTGACACGTTGTGGCTGCAATGGGATCGATCGTCGACGCTTACGAATAGATACTTGCGCATCGAATAATGATGGTCCAGGTGACCACTCTGAAGTGCAAACCGACGTCCGCCCATGCGATGGCGCCGCCTAACAAAGTAAAGATTCGTGCCGCGCGCAGCCGCGGCACAATCTGGTGTTGAACGCAATCCGCCGGTGCGAGGTCGCGCGGAGCTGGCCCCTTGGACTTTCAATCGCGCGGCGCTGACTTTACGGACTGGAATGATCCGGTTGCGCGGCGCTCAGGCGGCGCGGCGACGACGACCGCAGTTCGAATGCATCGATGAGCGCGGTGGTTCGCATTCGGTGCAGGATGTGTGTGGCGCCGGGGCCAAGCATCTCGCGGGAGCGGATGCAGCTCGGCTGAGCGGCGGCGCGTTGGGCGGAGCCGGATGAGCGCTCGGGACACATTCGATCGTGGACGTTCATGAGGGTGGGGCTCGCGATCGTCGAGAGCGTGCGACGAGATGGAGCGCGCCGCGGCCACACACGGGACAGCGGCGCACCGCCGGGATCGCGACGAGGCGCACGACGGCGACGCGTGAGGTGTCGCCGTCTTCACCCGAGCGCGCATCCGGTGCGTCAACCGTCTCGTGGC
>JANOKE010000140.1:0-2831 GCA_031419135.1 Gemmatimonadaceae bacterium | reverse complement strand
GAGCAGCCCCACGCCGTACTGGAGCACGATGTCCATGAGCGCGAGAGGCGATTCAACAGCCAGACTCTGAATGTCGGGCCACGCATCCACGAGTGTGGCATACACGGCCCATCCCACGATCGACATTTTGAGCAAGGCCTTGGCCAACTCAACCCAGGCCTGCTTGCCCGCAATGCGTCCGAGGTTGGCCATCGGATTGATGCGTTGGAAGTTCGGTGCGAGGGCTTTGGTGGTGACAATGCCGCCGGCTTGTGCGGCCTGCACGGCGATTGCGATCAGCGCCATGGCACCGACAAACCCGAGTACTGCCACGATTGTGCGGAAACCCATCGCTTGCAGCCAGGGAATCGCCGATGGACCGGCGCGCTCACTGTTGAATGACGTGGAGAGACTCTGACCCATCGTTTCCAGCAAAAAGCGCCAGAGCGGTGGCCCGGCGAAGGCCAGCGTTACCGTTGATCCGAACAGAAATGCTGCGGTGGTGAGCTCCGGGCTCTTGGCGATCTGCCCCTTGTCGCGCGCTTCCTCGACCCGTTTGCCGGTCGGGGCTTCTGTCTTTTCGCCGGAATCATTGGCGGCCATGTCAGCGCACGCCCATGACAGGATTCGCCATACGGGGATTGGTGCGTGCGGGGCTGGTCACGTGGGTGGCGCGGGCCACGGTTTCAAGCGTGGACACGAAGCCCGGTGTCCAGTCACCCATGGCGTGAACCACGAGGGCGAGTGAACCGGCGAAAGTGATAAGCCCCACACCGATCTGCAGCGGGAACGCGACGCCCATGATGTTGAGCTGCGGCGCGGCGCGGCCCAACACGGCGAGCGCGAGATTGAGCAGCAACACGGCCGCGATCACGGGTGCCGCGAACTGCACGCCGGTCACGAAGATGGATCGTGCGGCGACCACGATGGCGTGTGAGCCGTCGCCAATGTGCAGCGGCGCGCCGAGTGGCATGGAGACGAAACTCTGCGCAACAGCCTGCAGCATGATGATGTGGCCGCCGCCAACGAGCACGACGATCAGCGCCATGATCTGCATGAACTGCTGCAGAATGGCACCCTGCGTATTGTTGACCGGATCGAAGATGGCCGCGCCGGAGAGACCGATCGTCGTTGTGGCCAGTTCGCCCGCGAACTCGGCGGCGGCAATAACGAGTGCGCCGGCCATGCCGATCATGAAGCCCACGGCGGTTTCGGCGAGAAACGTGGCCGGCGTAATGCGCAATGTGGTGAGGTCGGTGTTCGCGCGCGCAGCGGGCAGCAACAGCACGGCGAAGAGTACCAGCAGCACACTGCGCAGCCGCATGGGCACCACCTTGGCCGACCATGCCGGGGCGATCAACAACAAACCGCCCACGCGCAGTGCGGTCAGCACACACGCGGCCGCGACACCGGGGGCGAAGAAATCCGGGAGGCCGAAATCGCTCACGATGTGGCGCTCGTGGACGGCACCACTCAGGCGACCATCGCGGGGATGCCGCGAATAAGCTGTGTGGTGTAGCGAATGAGCACCTGCAACAGCCAAGGCATCCCCACGATGAACGCGCCGCCCACCAACACCAGTTTGGGAACGAAGGCCAGCGTTTGTTCCTGGATCTGCGTGACCGACTGGACAATGCTGACCAGTAGCCCGACGCCCAGCGCGATAAGCAGCATGGGGGCCGCGACCATCAAAGCCGTGATGATCGCGTCGCGGGAGAGGTCGATGACCATCTGGTGAGACATCGGGTCGAGGTCGGAGGCCTGAGGGTCGGATGTGTCGCGTGAGGGCGACTCTGGCGACTGCTATAGGCAGGGACCGTACCACCGGGCTTTTTTACATTGCGAAAATCATAAGTGCAATATTTTCAGTGCGTTACGCGAGCGAGGGCGGGAAGGCAAGCAAGTGGATAGCAGATCAAACCGGAAAAACGTGCCGCTTGTCACGTCGGCGGAAATTGCCGGACGACTGTGCCGGCGTGGTTATTCGGGGGGGCCTCGACCATGGTCTTCCCGCCCGCTCCATGAACGACGCGGCGCGATCCGCTGTACGTCGCGATCCAACTTCTTCATCGCCCCCTCCTCCCGCTCTCGGTGAAAACCGCAGAGGGAAAGATGAATCGATACATCACTCCGTTACGAAAACATGGGAGAACGGACACGCTTGAACTAAGGGAGCGATTGTTCGTTTCCCACAGAATGGCGGATTGGTATGACATCTGGACGGCGCAGCAGCTGATGGGTCATAAGGACGTACGGACGACGATGATCCATACCCACATGTTGAATCGCGTTGGGTTGGGGGTGCGCAGTCCGCTGGATGTGCGGCCTGGTGATCGGGATCGCCGCGGGGGGATGCGAGGCCCCGATAGCCTTGGCGGCTGACCGTTTGGGGTTTGCGAGATTGCGGACTGGGTCGGTCGGCCTAATGCACGTTGAACTAAACCGCTGCGCGGTAGTGTGGTCGAGGACGGTTCTCCACGGGAGAGCCGTCCTTTTGTGTGGGGGCCGGCGTCGGGAACATCGCGGAAGCAGGTCACGCTTCTCACACCGACGGAGGTTCCGATGGAGACGCTCACGGACCGGATGGGCGAGGACATGCGGTTGCGCGGGTTCGCGCTGAAAACGCAGCACTCGTCTCGGAGCGCGGTGGCCATCCTGGCCAAGTTTCATCAGCGGTCACCCGACTCCCTCGACACCCTCACGGAAGCCGAGTTACGCGCGTTCTTCCTGCACTTGATCACCGAGCGCCAAGTCTCGCGGAGTACCCTCATCGTCTATCGCAGCGCTACCTCCGCATCGTCGAGTCGTTTCGCGATCCCGTCACGCGGCAACCCAAACTGCGCGTGCTGCGC
>JANOKE010000139.1:0-7802 GCA_031419135.1 Gemmatimonadaceae bacterium | reverse complement strand
GTATAGTCGGCCGCTGGATTGCAGGATTTCATACCGCGGGGGACGCGGAGGTCGCAGGGGACAGACTGGCAATTCAATTTCGTGTCCCTGCGACCTCGGCGTCCTCCGCGGTGAAAACGTTTTTTGAGGAGTTGCGGATCGCCCGCGTTCTGAAGGGTGATCCGATACGACGGCCATGAAATATCCTGGAAGACTCGCTTACAGCAGAAAGGGCCGACGAAATATCGTCGGCCCTTTCGCGAAGAGAACGCCAGACTTACAACCCGCCGGGGGGACGCGGCTTCGCCGTACGCGCCTCACCACCACCTGAGCTGCTCCCGGACGAGCTGCCGCCGGACGAACTCGAACCCGAAGACGACGAACTCCCACTCCCGGAGCTGGTTGACGTTGGCGCCGAGTACGTGATTGGCTTCTCACGCGTGTAGCCCTGTCCGTATACCGCGCGGCCGCGCGGTTCGGCGGGTTGGCTGGGACGCGTGACCACGACGATCGGGCCGTTGCCGTTGTAGTACCCAGGACCCCAATAGCCACCGCCGTTGGGATACCCATAGCCATAGCCGTACCGTGACCCGTACTGGTAGCCGTAGGGACTCCAGCCGTAATAGCGATCGGCACCGTACAACCATCCCAATCCCATCATCCCGTAGCAGTAGTCTTGCACGGGCGAACACCCGCTCGCCGATGACGCAATCCGACGATCACTTTCACGCGGCGCGCGCACCGCACGGTCGCCTTGATCGCTGCTCCCATCGTTGCGCCGAACCACAAAGGTCCTGGGATTCGACACCGCCACCATCATATCGATCACGCGTGACGGCATACCGGCGTTTGCCAGTCTCACCAATTCCCTGCCACTCAGGTCAAAGCCTTGCTCGCGACTGGAAAACCACGCCTCGGCGACCGTGACATCCACGAGCTTCGCCACTTCGAGCACGTCATCCGTGGTAACGGGTGCGCCCGCTGCGGCGCGCACCGAGGGCGTACCAAACAACACGCCTGCGCCGCTCGTGCGCACCCACTCGCCGCGGGTGTTGCGCGCGAACTCGGCATCCGCCACTCGGTGCAGTCCGTTCGCACAGGTGAAGTCCGACTGCACGGTGATACGCTGTCCATCCACGGTTGCCTTGACCGCGTCGCTCCCCGTGCAGCCATCGCGCGGCGGCGACAGGCGTTTGCCCGAAAGGTCGAGCAACGGACGTTCAACAATGGCGCCATCACGAATGCCTTCCATGGCAATTCCCGTATCGCGGAACTGCGCAACAAACGTGGTGACGTTCCCTCCAACCTTGACGCTCTGCGCCTGCACCCACTGTCCGTCGGCATCGATCGACATCACGCCGCTTTCCACGCGCGCAATGCCGCGTCCACAGTTGAACGTGCCGCGCAGCAGAAGCCGACGACCATCCGCGCTCCACGTGGCGCTTTCCAGGCCCGAACAATCATCCACCTTCTTGGCAGTCGATTGCGCCGGATCGATGATCGTGCGCTCGGTGATCGAACCGCCGGAGAAGTTCACGACGTCAACACTGGTGGCGTTGCCGCCAGGGACGATGCAAATCATGGTGGGCGCGGTCGAGATCGATTCGCCCGCCGAGACCACCGGGGTGATCGTCCCCGCGGGCTTCCAGCAGCCCAACCACGGTTGCCACCTGGCATCATGCACCGCGACGTCGCGTGACTGACTGGTCACGGACTGTGCTGCTATTGGCGAGCCGAAAAGCAACAGCGCACCAAGCAACGACAGGGCAGGCGCGCGATTGGCCGCTGGAGAATAGAGTCGCATGGGCACGCTCAGAAGCGAAGGTGAAGTCCTGTGGTGAACGACAGTCCGGATAGATCAATGCGATCGAAGCCTATAAAATCTGCACCCATGGGCGCCCGCGCGCGATCATATCGCGCTTCGGCCACCAGTCCCACTCTGGCCGACAAGGAATAATTGACGCCCGCCGAACCGTAGGCCATGGATGTCCAACCTGACGACTCAAGGGTGGACGGAAACACATCAAGGTTCGCAAAATCAACAAAGTCGCCGGTTTGTCGAAATGCGTAATACATCAATCCGCCGCCCGCGGCCACGTACGGGGTGATCCTGGACGGCACCCACGCAAACTTTCCGAGCGATCGGCCTGGTGCCGTGAGATACAGCTTGAGACCGGCGGTCAGGGGCGCTCGGCGAAACATGGTCTGCTGTTCGATGGGCAGGTCGTTGTTGTCAACGAAGTCCCGGTACTCCGAACCGGTCTCGCGCGCACTGACGGCGACGCCCAATTGAAACGCGAGACGTCGGGTAATCGCGACGTCCAGATCGGCCGCTGCCGACACTCCGGCAAAGTCGCCCCGATTCACCGTGAGCTTATCAGACGTGAAGGCGAAAACCTTGCTGTCAGCCGATGGGCGCGCCATCCCGAGTCGCAGAGAAAACGACGCTTGCGGCGCACGGAACAGGAAGCCGTCGCCGGAACCGCTTTGCGCGTCGAGGGCGCGCAGACCAATGGCCGTGTGAGCGAACACCATCGCGGCGACCATCCAGCTGTTGCGAACGAGTCTGTTCATTCCTCGAACTCCCGTGAGCGCTGTTGTGAGTACAGCCGGCTTCCAATCGGTACATCTGTACCAAAGATGGGCGATTGCTGACAAAGCGCAAGAGGCAACGAAAGGCGCGTCGCTACAGGTTGGCCCCGTGGCACTTCTTGAACTTCTTTCCAGACCCACAGGGGCAGGCATTGTTCCGGGGGGTATTCTGCCAGCCGCCTGGAAGTGCTCCCCCGCCGGCCTCGAGCGACCGCAATGCACCGGCGCCCACGATGGCCGGCGTCCCGCGCGCGACCGCTCGCGGAGCCGCCGACTGGTCGCCGTTCCCTTTCGGCGGTACGGTACCGCTCGCGTCGAACTCGGCGGCGGGCACGTCCTCGAGAATCCCCATCGCGTTGAAGCGTTTGGTTGGGCGACTGTCATTGAGGCGGTTGTCCTGAGGTGCGGGCGGCTGGAACGACTCCTGCGGTGCCTGATCGAACACCAACTGCGCCTTCAGAAACCGCTCGGTGAATGTGTTTGCGAGGTCGTGCATCAGGTCGACGAACATGACGTAGGCGTCCTGCTTGTACTCCACGAGGGGGTCCTTCTGCCCCCACGAACGGTAGTGAATGGATGCGCGCAGCTGGTCGAGGTCGTAGAGGTGATCCTTCCACTTCTCATCGAGCACGTTGAGCATCACGAGGGCCAGCAACCGGCCGCCAAAGCCCTGCCCCGATTCATCGGTGACCGCGTTCAGACTGTTGAGTTTCGCCTCGAAGGCCAGTCGGCCGGCGTCGCCCGCTGTCGACTGCGCGATATCCAGCGCGGTGGGTTTCACGTCGGCCGTGAACGCCGGCACCTGCAACATGAAGTGCATGAGCAGGTCCTGTTGCACGTACTCGAAGTCCCACTCTTCGGGACGGTCGAAGGTGGCCAGCGCCTGCTCGACCCGTCGCTGCACCCCGCGGTCGATCATCTTCAGCGATTCCGCCTTGAGCTCCTCGCCGCCGTCAAGCGCGAACGCCCGCAACGAGTAGATCACCTCGCGTTGCTGGTTCATCACGTCGTCATACTCGAGCAACCGCTTCCGAGACTGGAAGTTCTGCAGTTCGACCCGCTTCTGCGCTTGCTCGATGGAGCGCGTGATGAGCGGATGCGTAAGCACCTCGCCATCCTCGGCGCCCATGCGATCCATCAGTTTCGCGATGCGATCGGACCCGAACAGGCGCATCAAGTCGTCTTCGAGTGACAAGAAGAACTGCGACGCCCCCGGATCGCCCTGACGTCCGGCACGGCCACGCAACTGGCGATCGATACGACGCGACTCGTGACGCTCGGAGCCTACGATGTGCAGTCCGCCCAATTCATCGACGTCGATTTTTTTGCCATCGGGATCCATCATGGTTGATGGACGCGAATCGGTCACGCCTGCGCCGAGTTTGATGTCGGTGCCGCGGCCGGCCATGTTCGTGGCGATCGTGATCGCACCGGGCTGACCGGCATCGGCCACAATCTCTGCTTCGCGCTGGTGATACTTGGCGTTCAGCACCGCGTGCTTGAGACCGGCGCGGGTGAACAGTCGCGACAGCGTTTCGGAGGCATCGACGCTCGCGGTCCCCACCAGCACCGGGTAGCCTAACTCGTGCAGCCGCTTGGTCTCTTCGACGATGGCGTTGTATTTCTCCCGTCGCGTCTTGTACACGAGATCCTGTCGGTCATCGCGCGCGATGGGGCGATTCGTCGGGATCACGGAGACGGCGAGACCATAGATCTGGTGGAACTCGTTCTCTTCCGTTTCGGCCGTGCCGGTCATGCCGGCCAGCTTTTCGTACATACGGAAGTAATTCTGGATCGTAATGGTGGCGAGTGTCTGTGTTTCGCCCTTGACCTGCACGCCTTCCTTGGCTTCGACGGCCTGATGCAGCCCCTCACTCCAACGCCGGCCCGGCATGGTACGTCCCGTGAACTCATCAACGATGAGCACCTGCCCTTCCTGCACCACGTAATTGACGTCCTTATCGTACAGCGCGTGCGCGCGCAGCAACTGATGAATGATGTTCAGCCGCTCGCTTTTCGTGGCGTACTCGCGTTCGACGGCATTCCGCTGTTCGAGGCGCTCGGGCGCGCTGAGCTCGTGGTTCTTGTCCAACTGTCCGATGGTCGTGGCAATGTCGGGCAGCACGAAGGCGTCGCGATCATCCGGCGAGAGCCAATCCAGCCCCTGCTCGGTGAGATGCACGGTGTGTCCCTTCTCGTCCAACACGAACAGCAAGTCATCCTCGAGATCCCGAAACTGCTGCTTGCTGGCCGGCAGTTTCCGATCCGCGAGGTGATCCAGTTCCATGCGTTGCACCAACTGCTTGACGCCTTGCTCCTGCAACGACTTCATAAGTCGCTTGTTCTTGGGCCCACCCATTTGCGCCTTGTACAGCTTCAGCGCTGCGGTCGCGGTGTCCCCGCTCTCGAACGCGCGCTCGCCGTCGCCGGCCAGCGTGTTCACGAGATCGGATTGTCGCCGAACCAGACGCACCACGGACGCGTTAAACTCCGCGTACTGCCCGTCGCTTTCGTTTCCCACCGGACCGGAGATGATCAACGGCGTGCGCGCTTCATCGACCAGGATGGAGTCGACTTCATCGATCATGGCGAAGATGTGCTGCCGCTGCACGCGCTGGTCGAGGGTGGTAACCATGTTGTCGCGCAGGTAATCGAAGCCAAACTCGTTGTTCGTGCCGTAGGTAATGTCGGAGCCATACACTTCCCGACGCTCCCACGAGCCGGGCTCGGTGTCGTCAAGGCAACCCACGGTGAGCCCCAGCCACCGATACAAGTGTCCCATCCACTGCGAGTCGCGCCGCGCGAGATAGCTGTTTACGGTGACGAGATGGGCACCGCGCCCCGGCAGCGCATTCAGATACAGCGGCATTGTGGCCACCAGCGTCTTGCCTTCACCAGTGGCCATTTCGGCGATCCGACCAAGGTGCAACTGAATGCCGCCAATCAGTTGCACTTCGTAGGGGACCATGTCCCAGGTAAGATCATGACCGGTCACAACCACGTTGGTGCCCTTCAGTCGGCGACACGCCTCGCGCACTGTGGCAAAGGCCTCGGGCAGAATTTCGTCGAGAAATTCCGCGATGGCGGTGCGCAGTTCCGCTTCGGCGCCGCCGCGTCCATCCAGCCCGTGCAACTCGGCGTCGATGCGTTCGCGTTCCGCGAGATCGGCGGCTGTGCGCTTGACCGACTTGAGTTCGTCGATGCGCGCTTCGATCGGACCCGTGCGATCCGCCAGCATCGCACGAAACTTGACGGTCTGGCCCTGCAGCTCGGCGTCGGAGAGCCCAGCCAGTCGTTCTTCGATCGCCACGATGTCGTTGATGATCGGCTGGACGCGCTTACGCTCACGCTCGTGACGCGTTCCGAAAATTCGGCCAATAACCTTGTTCAGCATGCGGACCTCTAAAGGTGTCGGGGGACGCCGGGGCAGCGGCGTCCGTCGCACCGTCAGGCGCGCGCGGAGACGTCCTCTGCTTCCGAGTCCCGGAGATACAATCCGGCGGACGCGATGTATTCGGCCACGGCGTCGGTCACGAAGCCCCTGATGGAGCGACCCGCACGCACCCGTGCCCTGATCTCGGTTGACGACACATCCACCCGGCGCACTGCCAGATGCTGTACCGGGAACCCCGGCGCGTCGTGCTGTGTGGAGAGCACAGCGGCACCTTCGTTGACGGAGTCCCGTCGCAGAATGACCAACCGCGCCATCGAACGCAGTCGCTCCGGTTCCCGCCACTGCGGCAACGTTGCGACCACATCCTCCCCAATCAGCAAGTAGAGTTCCGCCGCCGGCTCGCACCGTTGAAGGCTCTCCACCGTGTCAACCATGTATGATAACCCGCCCCTCTCGATTTCGATGGGGTCTACCACCATTCCCGGCACCCGTTCGAAGCAGCGCAGCACCATGTTCAACCGATGGTTGGCTGACGTGTGCAGCCCCTGCTTGAGCGGTTGTTGCGCTGCCGGCACGATCAGCAACCGGTCGAGTGACAGCGCCGCGACCGCGTCCTGGGCCACGAGGAGATGTCCCACGTGTGCCGGATCGAAACTGCCGCCGAAAATACCCAGGCGCATGTGGCTACCCTTGGGGCGGTGGCGTCAGCGCGGGCCAGGTCGCGCGTAGGCGACCGGCGATGCCACCGTGTCCGGAGGCGTTTTGGCGGGAGTCGCGACGGCCTTGTCGGCCGTCGGCGCACCGCACGAGAGTTTCACATCGGCGTCACCCGGGTAGGCCTTCCACATCGCCGCGCAGGTTTCGGCGGCGTCCTCTTTCCAGCGGATCTTCGTGTACAACTCGTGAAGGCGGAGCCATGACAGTCTCGCCGCCTTCGTATTCGGATACGTGGTGACCACGTCTTTGAAGTAGATGATCGCCGGATCGATGGACTTGCGGACCCGCTGGTAGTGCACCCCGGTCAGGTAGTCCTTGTCCGCGAACCACTCGTCAAGCTGCAAAATGCGCGCCTGCGCGTCGGCAATCTCTTTCGAGTCGGGGTACGACGACAGCAGGGCGCGAAGGATCGACACCGCCTTCTGACCGTTCTCCGGATCCAACGACGGTCGCCGCCACAGTTTCTGATAGCTTCGCCCAACGCCTAACATCGACGTCGGCGCCAGTGAGTCGTCGGGAAACCCGTCGGTCACCCGTTGAAACGCCTGCGCGGCCAATAACAACTCGCCGCGCTTTTCGTGCGACATGGCCAGATAGAAGATCGCCGGCGCCAGCAACGGATCGCGTGCCGACAGGTCGTTTGTCAGTCGCTCAAACCCCAGCTGCGCGTTCTCCCAATGCTTGCCCTCATATTCAATCAACGACGCTCGGAACAGCGCCTCGGGGTTGGCAAAATTCTGCGGCTTGAAACCGCCCGAGCAGGCGGCCAGCGAGGCAGCCATGCTCAGAAGGAGCAGGATGCGCCATTCGAGGCGCGTTGGGGAGGGAAGACCAGCCGGGCGAGTCATGCGGAGCATGTTACCCAAACGGAACGCCTGGGATCCTCCCACGCGGTGATCGCACCGGGGCTCACGGCGTGACATTGACCGCCCGGGCGCTGGACGCCAGGCCGACGACTCGCGCCCGGCCGGCGTGCGTGTTCGCCGTGACGTTGCGGGTATCCACCACGAGCGTGGCATGGTCTACCACCCGCTGGTAATCCACCGCTTTGTGGTCGGTAATGATCACCACGGCATCGGCCCAGCGCAGCATTTCATCCGACAGCTCGACGCCCTTGCGC
>JANOKE010000138.1:0-8648 GCA_031419135.1 Gemmatimonadaceae bacterium | reverse complement strand
ATGATGAACCAGATCTCGTTTGCGAAGCTCGAGACGGGCATGGATATGCCCCATCTCCTCGACATCCAGACGCGCGCTTTTGAGTCGCTGCTGCAACTGGATGCTGCGCAACAGGAGCGCGAAGACGTCGGCCTCGAGCGTGTCTTCAAGGACCTGTTCCCCATCACCGACGTTCACGAGAACTTCTCTCTCGAGTTCGTTCGCTACGGCCTGGGAGAACCGAAATACACTGTCGCCGAATGCATCGAGCGCGACATGACGTACTCGGCACCCCTCAAGGCCACCCTCCAACTGGTCATCTTCGAGGATACCGGAGACGGAAAGCGTCCCCGGAATATCATCGAGAAGGAAGTCTATCTTGGCGAATTGCCCCTGCTCACCGAGCTGGGCACGTTCGTCATCAATGGCGCCGAGCGCGTGATCGTTTCCCAGCTGCACCGCTCACCCGGTGTGGTGTTCGAGGAGTCGACGCACCCCAACGGACAACGCCTGTTGTCGTCGCGGATTATTCCGTTCCGCGGATCGTGGGTGGAGTTCACCGTGGACATCCACGATGTGATCTACGTCCACATCGACAAGAAAAAGAAGTTCCCGGCCACGGCGCTCCTGCGTGCGTTCGGGTATGGCGAAAACCGGGACATTCTGCGCCTGTTCTTCGCCGAGCGCGAACTCGACCTCACCATGAAGCGCGAAACGCGCAACGAACAGCGGGAAATCCTCGGCGCGATCATTGCCGAAGATGTCACGCTGGACGGTGAAGTCACCGCCACCGACGCGCCAAAGCCCAAAACGAAAAAGGCCAAGCTGGAACGCGAGCGCGCCGAAGCGGCGCTGCTCGTGCGTGAAGGCGATGAACTCACCGACGAGGTTCTCAATCGTCTGGTGCGCCAGGGCATCGACACCGTGAAGGTGTTTGCCTCATACACGCAGATCGATCTCCGAGACGAGCAGGACGCGATTGACCGCGGCGAGCGGGACGTACGTCGCACGCTGGCCCGTGATGTCGTCGATCCGGAAACGGGCGAGGAAGTGTGCGAAAAGGGCGCCGTGCTCTCCGACGCTGTCATCAAGAAGATCCGCAAAGCCGACATCACCAAGGTCCACGTGTTTGTGGCCTCGGGACGTGCCGAGTCCACGCTGATCAAGAACACGCTGGCCAAGGACCCCACGAAGCACGAGGAAGAGGCGCTGAAGCAGATCTACGCGCTGCTCCGTCCGGGTGACGCGCCCAATCGCGAAACCGCGAAACAGGCGCTGGAGCGGCTGTTCTTCTCGCCCAAGCGCTACGACCTCGGTCGCGTTGGTCGCTATAAAATCAACCAGCGTCTGCGCCTCAACACGTCGATGTCCACCACGGTGCTCACGAAGGAAGACTTCGTGGAGATCATGCGTCAGCTCGTGGAGTTGCACGAAGGCCGCGGCGACGTGGACGACATCGACCAGTTGGGCAATCGTCGTATTCGGTCGGTTGGTGAATTGATCGCGAACCAGTTCTCCGTTGGTCTGTCGCGCATGGCGCGACTGGTCAAGGAGCGCATGTCCATCAACACCGATCCCGAAAAAATCTCGCTCGACGATCTCGTGAACGCGCGCACCGTGTCCGCGGTGATTCAGGCGTTCTTCGGATCGTCGCAGCTGTCGCAGTTCATGGACCAGACCAATCCGCTCGCCGAACTCACGCACAAGCGTCGTTTGTCGGCGCTTGGACCGGGCGGGCTTACGCGCGAGCGTGCCGGCTTCGAAGTGCGTGACGTGCACTATTCGCAGTACGGCCGGATGTGCCCCATCGAAACGCCGGAAGGCCCGAACATCGGCCTGATCACGTCGCTCGCCTGTTTTGCCCGCGTGAACGATCTCGGCTTCATCGAGACGCCGTACCGGGTGGTGAAGGAGGGACGGCTCACGGGCGAACTGGTGTGGCTCGACGCCAACCGCGAAGAAGATGCGATCATTGCGCAGGCCAACTCCAAGTTGAACGTCGATGGCACCTTTGTAGACGAGCTGGTGCTGTCGCGAAAGCGCGGCGACTTGCCGCTCACCGCGCCGGCCGACATCGATTACATGGACGTCGCGCCGGAGCAGCTGGTCTCCATTGCCGCCGCGCTCATTCCGTTCCTTGAGCACGACGACGCCAATCGCGCGCTCATGGGCTCGAACATGCAACGGCAGGCGGTGCCGCTGCTCAATCCGCACACGCCGTTGGTAGGCACCGGACTGGAAGCGACGGTGGCTGTCGACTCGGGCGCCGTGATCATCGCGCGTCGCGCCGGCATCGTGACCAGTGTCACGGCCGACGAGATCATTGTAGATGCGGGGCTGATCGGCACGCCGGTGGCGGGTGATCGTCCGCTGGCGCGTCTGGGTCAGCTCGATCGGTACAAGCTCAAGAAATACTGGCGTACCAATCAGGACACGGCCATCAATCAACGACCGCTGGTCCGCATGGGCCAGCAGGTGAACAAGGGTGAAGTGCTGGCCGATGGCGCGGCCACGGAAATGGGGCAACTCGCACTGGGTCGCAACGTCCGTGTGGCGTTCATGCCCTGGTACGGTCACAACTTCGAAGATGCCATCGTGCTGTCCGAACGACTGGTGAAGTTCGACGTCTTCTCGTCGATCCACATCCAGGAACTCGAATTGCACGTGCGTGACACGAAGCGCGGAAAAGAGGAAATCACGCGCGAAATTCCCAACGTGGCCGAAGAGTCGCTGGTAGACCTCGACGAACGCGGCATCGTGCGCATTGGCGCACAGGTGAAGCCGGGCGATATCCTGGTGGGCAAGATCACGCCCAAGGGCGAGACCGAGCTGTCGCCGGAAGAAAAGCTGCTCACAGCCATCTTCGGCGAGAAGGCGAAGGACGTGAAGGACTCGTCGCTCAAGGTGTCGCCGGGTATGGAAGGCGTGGTGATTGACGTGAAGATCTTCTCGCGCGTGGAAGACCAGGTGGTCGAGAAGGATCGCGGTGAGCGCATCGGTGATGTGCGCCGTCTCGAAGGCGAGGAAAAAATCCGCGTCAACGAAGTGCGAGACATCGAACTGGCCGCGCTGCTGGAAGGAGAGAAGATCGCGCTGGCGCTCAGGGCAGGCACCGTGGAGGAGGCGATCGCGGCGGGCACCACGCTCACGAAGGAGTTGCTGTCCACTGTGCGCTTTGCCACGCTCGATCTGAAGACGTTCCGCGTGGAAAGCAAGAAGGCCAACGATCGCGTGCGCGAAATCATCGATGCCGGCAACGAAGAAAAGGCGCACATCGAAGAGCGCGCCGAAGAACGCATCGACCGCATTCTGCAGCCGGACGAGTTGCCGCCCGGCGTGATCCAGTTGGTGAAGGTGTATCTCGCCGAGAAACGCAAAATCTCGGTAGGCGACAAGATGGCCGGCCGTCACGGCAACAAGGGAATCGTGGCACGTATCGTTCCCGAGGAAGACATGCCGTTCATGCCGGACGGTCGTCCGGTGGACATCGTGCTCAACCCGCTGGGCGTGCCGTCACGCATGAACGTTGGCCAGATCCTGGAAACACACCTCGGCTGGGCCGCGCGACTGCTCAACTTCTACGCCAAGACACCGGTATTCGAAGGGGCGAACGAGCGGGAAATCGGCTTGTTGATGAAGCTGGCCGGTGTGCGCTGGGCGCGCGAAACGCTGTCGCTTGGTGATGGATCGTCAGATGCCACGCCACAGGATGTCCGCCATCTGCTGTCCGACGTAAAGCCCGATCGCCGCTTGCCGGACAAGGTCGAGCTGTTGCACCACGCCAGCCTGAACGATCTGGGTGGTCGGAGCATGTCGGCGGAAACAAAGGCGTTGTTCAATCGGACCCGCGACTTCCTCACGCAGTCGGCGAAAACGCTGGCCGAGCGCGAAGTGGCCGCGGTCAATGCGGTGCTCGACATGCATCGCAACAAGGAGAGTGAGTTGCCGGGCGATCGGGAGTCGGCAATCGCGATTCTCGAGGCGGAAGCGGCGATGAGCCCGGTGCAAACTCTGCAACGCATGGGGCAGCCAGCCTTGGCGGCGATGCTTGGAGCGAAGAGTGAAAGCGATGTTGAGGCGGCAAGTTCGGAACTCATCCGACTGGCCGGTCTGACACCGTCCGGAAAGGTGCAGCTGCGTGATGGACGCACCGGCGAGACGTTCCAGGCGCCGGTCACTGTTGGCGAGATCTATATCCTGAAGCTGTCGCATCTCGTGGACGACAAGATTCACGCGCGCTCCATCGGACCGTACTCGTTGGTCACGCAACAGCCGCTCGCCGGTAAGGCGCAGTTCGGCGGACAGCGTTTTGGAGAAATGGAAGTGTGGGCGCTGGAAGCGTACGGCGCCGCGCATACCCTGCAGGAAATCCTTACAGTCAAGTCCGACGACGTGAACGGCCGCAGCCGTGTCTACGAGGCCATCGTGAAGGGTCAGAATCTGCCGGAACCTGGTATTCCGGAGTCGTTCAACGTGCTGGTGAAGGAACTGCAGGCGCTGGGCATCAAGGTGACGCTCGGCTCTACCGATGGAAACGGTGTCGACATTCTCGACGGCAGCGGCAACGGTACCGGCGGAGAGGAATAAGTCATGATCGATTTCCGCAGCTCGCGCGAAGCCCGCGCGTCCGCGTTTGACTACATGTCCGTGCGTATTGCCTCACCCGAGGAAATCCGCGGACCCAAAGACCCCAAGGAGCGTGAACGGCTGGAGATGGCCGGTCTGCGCACCTGGTGGTCGTGGGGCGAAGTCACCAAGCCCGAAACCATCAACTACCGCTCGTTCAAGCCGGAAAAGGACGGGTTGTTCTGCGAGCGCATCTTCGGTCCGGTCAAGGACTGGGAATGCCATTGCGGCAAGTACAAGCGCATTCGCTATCGCGGGGTGATCTGCGATCGCTGCGGCGTGGAAGTTACGCTCAGCAAGGTGCGGCGCGAACGGATGGGCCATATCGAACTGGCCGTGCCGGTGGCGCACATCTGGTTTTTCAAGACGCTGCCCAGCCCGATGGGCAATCTGCTTGACGTCACGCTGCGTGATCTCGAAAAGGTCATTTACTACAGCAACTACATCGTCATCGATCCGGGCTCGCAGGACGTGCGTGAGCGCCAGTTGCTGGACGAAGACGAGTATCTCGATCTGCGTCAGCGGGCGAAGGCCGAGGGCGATGTCGCGTTCCAGTGCGATATCGGCGCGCCGGCCGTCCGTGAGTTGCTCAAACGTCTGGACGTTGACAAGGTGGCCGACGAACTGCGCGCGTCGGTGGTGGGCGAAACGTCGCAGCATCGCAAGAAGCAGATGCTCAAGCGTCTCAAGATTGTCGATGCGTTCCGTACCAGCGGCGAGGGCGGCGAAATCCGCAACCGCCCGGAGTGGATGATCCTCGACGTGATCCCTGTGATCCCGCCCGATCTGCGTCCGCTCGTTCCACTCGACGGCGGTCGCTTTGCGACGTCCGATTTGAACGATCTGTATCGTCGCGTCATCAATCGCAACAACCGCCTCACCAAGCTCATTTCGCATCGCGCGCCGGAAGTCATTCTGCGCAACGAAAAGCGCATGCTGCAGGAAGCGGTGGACGCGTTGTTCGACAACGGCCGCCGGTCGAAGGCCATTCGTGGACGTGGCAAGCGTCCGCTCAAGTCGCTGTCCGACATGCTCAAGGGCAAACAGGGCCGGTTCCGTCAGAATCTGCTCGGCAAGCGCGTGGACTATTCGGGCCGTTCGGTCATCGTGGTCGGTCCGGAGCTCAAGCTGCATCAGTGCGGCCTGCCCAAGATGATGGCGCTGGAGCTGTTCAAGCCGTTCATCATTCACAAGCTCGTGGAGAGTGGTGAAGCGGAAACGGTGAAGCGCGCCAAGAAAATTGTCGAGCGCGAAAACGCGATGGTCTACGAGGTGCTGGAAGGCATCATCAAGGATCATCCGGTACTGCTCAACCGTGCCCCCACGCTGCACCGACTGGGCATTCAGGCGTTCGAGCCGGTGCTGGTGGAAGGCAAGGCCATTCGTATTCACCCCCTCGTGTGTGCGGCGTTCAACGCCGACTTCGATGGTGACCAGATGGCTGTGCACGTGCCGTTGTCATTTGAAGCGCAGATCGAAGCTCGCGTGCTCATGCTGTCGTCAAACAACATCTTGAAGCCGTCGGACGGTCGTCCGGTTGCGGAGCCCAGCCAGGATATTGTGCTGGGATGCTACGTCGCCACGAAGGCTCCGGTGGGTTTTGAGGCGTACCTCAAGGATGAGGCGAAAGCCCGCACGTTGCCGGCGTTCACCGACTCTGCCGAAGTGGATCTGGCGATTGCCAACGGTCGCACGGGGTATCAGAGCGCGATTCGTTGGCTCGACCGTCGCGGTGATAAACCGCAGTGGGTGGTCACCACCACCGGTCGTGTGCTGTTCGATATGATCGTGCCCAAGGTGTTGCCGTTCCTCAATAAGGACATGAAGAAGAAGGCACTCGGCGAACTGGTCTTCCAGAGCTACCGCAATGCGGGACTCGCGGAAACCGTGGCCCTGCTCGATCGCCTGAAGGAATTCGGTTTCCGCAACGCGACACGCGGTGGCGTGTCCATCGGCATCGAAGACCTGCACATCCCGAAGGAGAAGGAAACGCTGCTGCAGGAAGCGTCGGAGCGCGTGGAGCGTTTTCAGCGCGCGTACGCCACGGGCAACATCACGAACGGTGAGCGCTACAATAAGGTCATCGATACGTGGACGCACGCCAACACGGACGTCGCCGACGCCATGGTGAAAACCATGCGCGAGTCGCAGGGCGGCTTCAATCCCGTGTTCATGATGTTCGACTCCGGTTCTCGTGGTTCGCGTGACCAGATTCGTCAGCTGGCGGGCATGCGCGGCCTGATGGCCAAGCCGCAAAAGAAGCTCACCGGTGGTATCGGTGAAATCATCGAAAACCCGATCAAGTCGAACTTCCGCGAAGGCTTGTCGGTGCTTGAGTACTTCTCGTCAACGCACGGTGCCCGCAAGGGTCTGGCCGACACGGCGCTCAAAACGGCCGACGCCGGTTACCTCACGCGTCGTCTGGTGGACGTGGCGCAGGACATGACGATTCAAGAAGAGGATTGCGGCACGATCCTCGGTTTGAACACGGCCGCGCTCAAGGAAGGCGAAGACGTGATCGAACCGTTGGCCGAACGTCTGGTGGGTAACGTGGCGGCCGAGGATATCCTCGATCCCATGGAACGCGACGAGGCGGGTCGTCCGCGCATGTTGGCGGAAGCCGGCACGTTGATTTCCGAAGAAACGGCGCAGCTCATTGAAGACGCGGGAATCGAGTCGGTGAAAATCCGCTCGGTGCTCACGTGTGAAGCCAAGCGCGGACTCTGCCGCATGTGCTACGGTCGCAACCTGGCCACCATGCAGATGGTTGATCTGGGTGAGGCGGTGGGTATTATCGCGGCGCAGTCCATTGGCGAGCCGGGCACGCAGCTCACACTCCGCACGTTCCACGTGGGTGGCACGGCGTCACGTATCGCCGAACAAACCACCAAGCGCGTCAAGTACGAGGGCGATACCGTCGAGTATGGTGATCGCCTGGTGTACGTCATCAACAAGGACGGGGACAGCATTGTCACGTCGTACGAAGGCGACGTCAACATCAGGTCGACCAAGGATGGACACGTACTGGCGCGCGTGCAGGTGCCGTTGGGTGCCACGATGCTGGTGGCGAACGGTGGCAAGCTGGTGCGCGACGAAGATCGTCGTGATCCGCGCCTGTTCTCGTGGGACCCGTATACCAATCCCATCATCGCCGACGTCGAGGGCACGATTCGATTCGTGGATCTCGTCGAAGACGAATCGTTGTCTGAAGAGCTCGACGAACTGACCGGTCTGCGGCAGCGCGTGGTGATCGAAGACCGCGAGAAGAAACTGCACCCGCACATCGAGATCTGGCAGACGAAGGCAGGCAAGGAGAAGCGCGTGCGCGACTTCATCCTGCCCATCGGCGCCATCATCACGATTGAAGACGGCCACGAAATCACGGCCGGTACCACGCTCGCCAAGGTCAGCCGGGAAGCGTACAAAACCCGCGACATTACGGGCGGTCTGCCGCGCGTGGCGGAACTGTTCGAAGCGCGGCGTCCGAAAGATCCTGCCACCATCTCCGAGATTGACGGGTTCGTGCGGTTTGGTGAAATCAAGCGCGGCAAGCGTGAAGTGTTTGTGCGCCCCGCATCGATCATCGGCGGTCAGTGGGTGCTCGATGAGACCACACCGGAGCAGGTGTACGAGGTGCCGTCCGGCAAGCACTTGCGCGTGCATGAAGGGGATCGGGTGCACGCCGGCGATCGTATCTCGGAAGGCCCGGTCAACCCGCACGACATTCTGCGCATCAAGGGCCCGCGTGCGGTGCAGGAGTATCTGCTGAACGAAGTGCAGGAGGTGTATCGCCTGCAGGGCGTGAAGATCAACGACAAGCACATTGGCGTGATCGTGAAGCAGATGTTGCAGAAGGTGCGCATCGTGGAGTCGGGCGACACCGAGATGCTTGAGGGTGAGCATGTCGATCGCGCCGAGTTTCGGAAGGAGAACGACGAGGCAAAGAAGAAGAAGCAGGTACCGGCCACGTCGGAGCCGTTGCTGCTCGGGATCACGAAGGCGTCACTCACCACGCAGTCGTTCGTGTCGGCGGCGTCGTTCCA
>JANOKE010000137.1:0-2908 GCA_031419135.1 Gemmatimonadaceae bacterium | reverse complement strand
CCCCGACGCCCGCAGGCATCGCCGCTCTTTCGGTTGGTGTCGGATCACCTGCACCGACTGCAGACGGTCTACGACGATCGCTTCGCGCGCGAGTACGGCCCGTGGGCCCCGTCGTCGCGCAGGTCGCCGACAAGTTCCTCGCCTGCGGCGTTCTCGAACACGGATTCGCGCGCATCCGCTGCGACGCCTGTGCACACGAATACCTGCTCGCGTTCTCGTGCCAGTGTCGCTACTTCTGCCCGAGCTGCCACGCCAAGCGCCTCGCGAGCTGGACGCAGTGGCTGGACACCACGCTGCTCGCGCCGGTGCCGTACCGGCAGGTGATGCTCACGATCCCCAAGCGGTTGCGCGCGTACGGTCTCTATCGCCGCCGCCTGCTCGGTGAGATCGCTGCGTCGCCGCCCGCACGGTGACCGGCGCCATTCGCCCGCTGACCAGCGGGCGCGAGCTCGCCGTGGGCATGGTCGCCTGCCTGCAATCCCGTGATCCACACCATGAGTCGCAGGCGCAGGTTGTCCCCGCATTCGACGGCGACGTTATTCATCGTCACTGAGGTGGTGGCCCCATCGGCGGAAGGCCGCGCTGCCACTCCTCGCAGGTCGGCGCCGGCTCGCGCCGCGGAAACTTCGGAAGGTGCTTCAGCTCAACGGGCTCTCCGAACTTGAAGTATTGCACCATGTCGAAGAAACAGGAGAAAGGAACGGTGGGCATCATCACCACCTGGTAGCCCTCCGCACGCCGCTGCTGTCCAGGGATACTTGCCAGTGTATTGAACGCGTCGAACAGACGCGCGAAACGCAGGGGCCCGGCGTCCCAGGGATCGACTCCGAGGTCGAATATGATGTTGGCCACCGTCTCTCGCGCACTTGGATCGTTACCCGCGACGAACACCGTGGCGCGCGTCTTCGTGAGCAGCGGGTCCATGAAGTAGACGATGTTCGGCAAGTTGATCCTGACCACGCGCATGGTCGGGTGCCGGGACTGAATGCGCTCCGCTCGCGCGCTGTCGGATGTGAGTTCCTGGTAGCCATCCGGCGCCACCTTCTTGTCGCCGCCGCTGACGTCGATGACGACTTTGCCGCTTAGGTCACCCAAGGTGCCCGCGACGTCAACGACCACTTCACCGGGGACCGCGAGGACGACCACTGGCGCGTGCGACGCAGCCTCGGGCTGACTGACCACCGACGCGTTTGGCCCGGATCGCTGCACCAGTGCGCGCACCGCGTCACGACCGGGGTCACGACTGCCGTAGATCACGCGATACCCTTGGGCACCCAATGCCGGTCCAAGGGCTCCGGCGAGAGTGCCCGTACCGATGATCGCGACGGCCCCCTTCTCCGCTGCGGGCGCAGGAGGGTTTTCGGCTGGAGCCTTTTCGGCAGGAGGGGATTCGCAGGCTGACGTGATCGCCAGTGCGGCGAGAACCATGTGGCGGACGTGGCGCCGCTGACGCATGCGGAATCGTGTGGGCACTTGAGTCGAGTCTATTGGTGCCTTGGACCCCGGCTTCCGCCGGGGTGACGGCTCCGCATCGCGCGAGGCCGCCCTCTGCCGTCTGCCGAATATAGGGTGCGTACCTTCTCCACGGAACAATCAGTCCTTCACGGAGCGACAAGCGCACGGCTCGCCTGCGAACTGGCATCCGCACCTGCACCTCCTCGTCACCGACGGCGGCTTCCGGCCCGATGGGACTCCTTCTGCGCTTAACGTCAAGCATCAGCTGCAGCCGCTTCCAACAAAGCGCGCGCAGCGCGCCATCAATAGCGCGGCTGTCTGCTGCATGCAATGTTATGCGGAAACGCGCGCAGGGGCGCCGCGCGCCGCCTCGTAGAGCATGTCGGGATCGAGATCGACACCATTCGGCCAAACGATGGTACCGGCGGGCGCGTCAACCGATACGCGGGCGAAGAACGCGTGATCTTGGAGCGGCGCAAACACGCCGCCTCGACCGCCAATCCATGCCGTGAGATCGACCGAGCCGGTCCATCCGTCCGTGAAGTCGAGGGAGAGCTGGAAAGGTCCGGTGACTCGCACGCCGACGATACGTGGTTCCATGGTTACTCCAAGGGTGCGATCGTGGCTGATGGTTCGTCGGAGTGGAGCCGACGCCAGTTCTCGAGCAGCTCCGACTGATGGATTGTAGCCCACTCCACGACGAGCGCCAAGGCGCGGGGCGGCAACCCGCCGGCGAGAAGCCCAACGGGCGTGATCCGCACCTGTGCCTCCGAACCGGAGTAGATGGCGTGGAAGTGTGGAGGCGCGTGATCGAGGAAATACATCCGAATCACGATTCCGAAAAACCGACAGATCTCTGGCATACCTGGCAGGGGCTGGCCTACGGCGATGGGGATCGGAAAGATACGGCGGGACCTAGGGCTGCGGTCCTTCGGAATCCAGGCGAGTTCACGTGCGCTGGTGAGGCTGCCGGCAGGTGACACCTGAGCGCGACGGGGATGAGTTGTGGGCACCGCTGGCGGGTCCAGCGCCTGGCCAGCGGCGCATGCCTCGACGAACCAATCGAGGACTGCGCGCGATGCTCGGTTTCCCGCATAACGCCAGGGTTCAGCAGCGAGGCATATCATAGCGCGGCGAAGCCGCACTCAATAGCTGCCTCGTCTGCTGCAACCCACTGTTGCACTCAATCCGCCTCCGGCGGATAGTACGACAGTTCCGGTGTTTGTTGTCAGTTGAGCTCGATTGAGCAAGGGCGCGGCGCGCTGTCTGATCCTCTCTCACCCTGTTCCGAGAGGATCCCATGACATCGCTTCGCCAACGCATGACGCAGGATCTCCAGCTCCGCGGGTATGCCGACCGCACGGTCGAAGCCTACGTCCGCGCCGTCGCCCAACTCGCGAAGTTCTATCATGCGTCTCCGGACCGGCTCTGTGAAGAGCAGGTTCGCCAGTAT
>JANOKE010000136.1:0-1441 GCA_031419135.1 Gemmatimonadaceae bacterium | reverse complement strand
TTACCGAATGTGTCTGGTGAGGGCTGCCACGCGATCGGTGCGCTCCCACGTGAAGAAGGTGCGGGCCGACCGGCCCCGGCCCTCGGTATACGACGTACGGCCGAAGTGCCCGTACGCGGCCGTGGGCCGATAGATCGGTTTGCGGAGGTCCAGGTCGCGCGTGATCCCGCGCGGCGTGAGATCGAACACCTCGCGCACCGCCGCCTGAATGTCCGCATCGGGCACCGTGCCGGTGCCAAAGGTCTGCACATACACCGACACCGGTTCGGCTACGCCAATGGCGTAGGCCACCTGCACTTCACAGCGGCGCGCCAGCTTCGCGGCTACGATATTTTTGGCCACCCAGCGGGCGGCGTAGCAGGCCGACCGATCGACCTTGGACGGATCCTTGCCGCTAAAGGCGCCGCCTCCGTGCCGACCCATGCCACCGTACGTGTCCACGATGATCTTGCGACCCGTCAGACCCGCATCGCCCTGCGGACCGCCTATCACAAAGCGACCGGTGGGGTTGATGTGATGCTTGACCTTCTTGCTGCGAAATTCCTCGGGGATGGTGGCCTCGATGACGTCGCGCAGAATCGCCTGCCGCAGTTTGGTGTTGGCAATCTTTTCGTCGTGCTGCGTGGAGAGCACCACGGTATCGACCGCCACCGGGCGATGGTTTTCGTACACCACCGACACTTGTGCCTTCCCATCGGGACGCAACCACTTGAGCGTGCCGTCCTTGCGCAGCGCCGCCAACCGATGCGTGAGCGCGTGCGCCAACTGAATGGGCAGCGGCATGAGTTCCGGCGTTTCATCGGTGGCGTAGCCGAACATCATGCCCTGATCGCCCGCACCGCCGGTGTCGACGCCTTGCGCGATGTCCGGCGATTGGCGGTCGATCGTGCTGATGACGGCGCACGTCTTGGCATCGAAGCCGAAATTGGCGTCGTTGTAGCCGATGTCGTGAATGGTTTGCCGCACCACTTCCGGCAAATGCACGTAGGCCGTGGTGGTGATCTCGCCGGCGATGACCGCGAGGCCCGTGGTGACGAGTGTTTCACACGCCACGCGGGCCGCCGGATCTTCGGCGAGAATCGCATCCAGCACCGCATCAGAAATCTGATCGGCGATCTTGTCGGGATGCCCCTCGGTTACCGACTCCGAGGTGAAGAGATGACGGTCAGTCACATGGTCCTTTGAAGAATTCTCGATTTGACGCCATGCGAAGCGTCAGACGGTCGCGTTTCGTCGCCGCTCCGACCGACCGCGCGGCGTTGCGGCCAATCCGAGCACTTTCGCGGTGCCTGGCTTGAGATTCGCCGTGACGTTGCGGGTATCCACCACGAGCGTGGCATGGTCTACCACCCGCTGGTAATCCACCGCTTTGTGGTCGGTAATGATCACCACGGCATCGGCCCAGCGCAGCATTTCATCCGACAGCTCGACGCCCTTGCGC
>JANOKE010000135.1:0-8499 GCA_031419135.1 Gemmatimonadaceae bacterium | reverse complement strand
CGACGGGCCGTTCGACGCAGCCTGCGAGAGTCACTGGCCTGACCATGCTGCGTGTTCGGAAGCGCGCTCCACGCGCATCTTGCAGGAGCGCCCGCTGCAGAAGCTGACGCTATGCGATCCGGCGAGTGGTTGACACGTGTCACGTGACGCACTACATTTGTGCGTGATCAAGACATTCGCGGACCACGCGACCGAGGAGATCTTCCGGACCGGCAAGTCGAAGCGCGTACCGGCGGACGTGGCGCGTCGTGCCCTCCGGAAACTGGAAGCGATCGACGTGGCGACTCAGCTCTCCGACCTCCGCGTGCCGCCGGGGAATCGGTTGCACGCGCTTCGAGACGATCGTGTGGGTCAGCATTCGATTTCCGTGAACGATCAGTGGCGTATCTGTTTTCGTCTCGAGGAGGGCGACGCCTATGATGTCGACTTCTGCGACTATCACTAACCGGAGGACCCTCGCATGAGCATCCCCAACACGCGTCCGCGCGAACGCCGGCCGATCCACCCCGGCGAGATCCTGCGCGAGGACTTTCTCCCGGAATACGGACTCTCGGTGACCGCCCTCGCGGACGCGGCGGGCGTGTCGCGCCAGTCTATGAACGAACTGCTGCGAGAGCGTCGCGCCCTGACGCCCGAGATGGCGCTTCGACTGGGGAAGCTCTTCGGCAACTCCCCTGAGTCCTGGTTGAATCTGCAGCGCAAGGTCGATCTGTGGGACGCGGCACGTGGGTTGAAGCAGGAGATTGCCCACATCCGACCGCTCCAGATCGCATAACAATGCTTGCTGCAGACGGCGAAGAGGTGGCTCGCCGCGCTCGCATCTTATTTGATCGCCCGCAGCAGAAGCCAGTGTTCGGCGGACTTGCAAAGTGGTATGACTGCGGTTATACTCTTGGCATGAAGACCGCCATTTCACTCCCCGACACTCTCTTTGAATCGGCCGAGTCCCTTGCCCATCACCTTGGGGTGTCGCGAAGTGAGCTCTTCGCGAATGCGGTCGCCGCGTTCATCGCGCAGCATGACCAGACGCTGGTGACGGAGCGTCTCAATGCGGTCTACTCCGATGTTGCCGCTGAGCAACCGGATCTCGGCTTGGCTGCGTTGCAGGCCCGATCGCTCCCGCACGAGCGGTGGTAAAGCGGCGCCAGCCGCCCGAGCCTGCGCTCATCCGCCGCGGTACGGTGTGGTGGACCGGCTTGCCCGAGCCGGAGGGATCGGAGCCAGGCTACCGACGTCCGATGGTGATCGTGCAAACGGATTCCTTCAACGTCAGCCAAATCCGCACAGTCATTGCCGTCGCCCTGACGTCGAATCAGACGCGAGCGGCGGCCCCCGGCAACGTACGGGTGTCGGCGAGGGAGGCGGGTCTGCCGACCGACTCTGTGGCGAACATCTCGCAAATCGTGACCCTCGATAAGAGTTTCCTCGAGGAGTACTCCGGACGGCTTCGTCCGCGTACGATGGCCGCGATCGCGGACGGGATACGCCTGGTGCTCGGGTTGTGAATCTCGTGCGGTTGCCTGCCGCCGAACAATGGGTTGCAGTTGTCAGCCGAGCTATTGTGTGCGCGCTTCGCGCGCCAATCCTATCTTGAACGTCGCCAACCTTGCACGCAGCGTGCGGTACTACGTCGACATGCTTGGCTTCATCAACGCCGAATGGGGTGGCGACGACTTCACCTGCGTGACCCGAGACGGAGCCAGCATCTACTTGTCGGAAGGTAATCAGGGGCAGCCTGGGACGTGGGTGTGGCTCGGCGTCGAAGACGTCGAGGCCCTGCATGACGAGTACTGCCAGAGCGGCGCCAGGATTCTCAACCCTCCGGAGAACCTTCCGTGGGCCTGTGAGTTGAAGGTTGGGGACCCGGATGGGCACGTTCTTAGGTTCGGATCCGATCCGAAGGACGAGGCGTGAGGGCTCTCAGGAGACCTTATGGGTACCGCGGATCAAAGTCCTTATGACGTGCGTTTCGACTGGGGCATGTCGGGGCTGGCAGCCCTGCGTGATTGCCGAACGTTCATCATCGTCGACGTTCTTTCCTTCGACGCCGTCGCCGCCACGCATCATCGCCGTCGTCGAGGATTCCAACGGCCTGCCAACAAGCCGATCAACCCGACGCACTTCGCCGCGTCACGCCGCGACTCGCGCGCGGGTTATCGGCGGCGGTTGACCGTATTCAATCCAATCGGACAAACAGTTGAGAGTCGCTGCCTACCAAGCTCCGTTACTTCCCGCTGGTTCGACAGAACTCGCCCTGAGTCTCATTCGTGAGCGAGTCGAGTGGTGCGAATCCGAGGGCGTGGAGATTCTGTGTTGCCCAGAGGGCGTACTGGGAGGCCTCGCTGACTACGCGCCGCGGCCGATGGACTTCGCGATCGACGTCGAAGGCGGACAGCTGCACACCGCGCTGGCGCCTCTGGCGAGCAATCGAGTCACAACGATCGTCGGATTCACGGAGCGTGCATCAAGGGGTCGGCTCTTCAACTCCGCTGCGGTTTTTCACAGGGGCTCCGTCATCGGCGTGTATCGCAAGCTCTATCCGGCCATCAACAAATCGGTCTATGCGGCTGGCGACAAGATGCCGGTCTTCACCGTCGGCGATCTGACGTTCGGGATCGTTATCTGTCTGGACTCAACCTACTGCGAACCAGCCAGAATCATGGCCGCGCAGGGGGCGGCCGCCCTGTTTGTGCCGACGAACAATGGCATGCCTCCTACAAGAGGTGGGCCCGAACTACCCGCGGAAGCAAGGAACAAGGACATCGCTCGGGCGGTGGAGAACGGCGTGTCGGTCGTGCGTGCGGATGTGGTCGGGCGAACCAGTGATCTCGTGTCCTACGGATCATCCGGGATTGTCGGCCGAAGTGGGACCGTACTCGGAGCGGCGCAGAGGCTCGAGGCCGGCCTGGTTGTTGCGGACGTCAAGACCGCACCACGCGAGCCGCGGCCGGGATGGGACGCCTCGAGGAATCCTGCTGTGGCGAGTGAATACGCGCAACTGGTAGCCAGAGCGTTCGCAATCACTGAACACTCCACAGATGTCACGAAATCGGTCTAACATCGCGATGGAGCCGACGGCACGCCGCAGCTCATCGCGCAGCGTTGACCGAACAAGCTTGGCAAGGATCGCAAGCCGTGAAGACCTTGGTCGCTCAGACTGCTGACCAGTGGCGCAAATGGTTCGACGAGCACACGACGTGGTGCCGAGCGAGCGCAGTTCGGGCGAGGAGCGGCAGCTTGGGCACATCACCCTCCGGATCCTCCTTTGGTCGCCATTCGCGTCCGGGATTCTTGAAATCGCCAATTGTGGTACGCGTCTGCTTGAGCACGTTTCAATCGCCGATCAGCACGCGCAAGAACTCCACCCCATACCGCTCCAGCTTCGCCTCACCTACGCCCGGCACCTGCAACATCTCGCGCAACGAGGTCGGCCGCCGCGCCACCATTTCCAGCAACACCTTGTCGCCGAACACGATGTACGCCGGGACACCGGCTTCATCGGCCAACTGTCGTCGCAACACGCGCAGCTGGTCGAACAGCGCCCGCTCATGGTCGTCGAGCGTTGCGGCTTCAAGCCCGCGCGACGTCTGCCCGCTCACGCCACCGCCCGCTACAGCGCGCCGCGTTCGCACCGTACCTGCCTGTGACTCGACCAGCTCGGCGATGCGCACATCGATGCGCTGACCGGTGCACACATCGCACGCGCTGCCGCATGGCGCAATCACCTCGTCGAAGTGGGCCACGAGTGCCTGATGCCGACAGCGGCCACGTTCCACCAGATTGAAGAGCGCAACCGTTGCCGCACGGGTGCGTTCACGGACGGTGTCATCATCCAAACCGTCGAGAAAACGCTCGTGCAGCATGACGTCTGCCCATGAGTAGAACAGCACACAATCGCTGGGAAGGCCGTCGCGTCCGGCGCGTCCGATCTCCTGATACCACGACTCGATATCCTTCGGCATGTCGCGGTGAATCACGAATCGCACATTCGACTTGTCGATGCCCATCCCGAACGCGACTGTGGCGACCATGACGTCGATATCATCGCGCTGAAACGCCTCTTGATTGCGCGCCCGTTCGTCGGGCTGCAGGCCGGCGTGATAGGGGAGCGCACGGACGCCCTGCGCTGACAGGAATTCCGCCGTTTGCTCCACCCCTTTTCGGCTCTGGCAATACACGATGCCGCTCTCGCCGGCATGCGCGCGGATGAGCGCGAGCATTTCCGTACGGGTGTTGCCGCCCTGCCCTTTTTTCCGCGTCGCGATTTGCAGGTTGGGCCGGAAGAACGACCCCTTGAAGCCCGCCGGTTTCCGCATGCCGAGCTGTCGCAAAATGTCCAGCGCCACGCGTCGGGTTGCCGTCGCGGTCAGCGCGAGCACGGGCACATCCAGCTGCTCCTTGAGACCCTGCAAGCGTCGGTACGACGGACGGAAGTCGTGCCCCCACTGGCTGATGCAGTGTGCTTCATCCACCACGAGCAGCGAGATGGGGCAGCCGCGCACGAAGTCGCCGAGGAAGCCGTCGAGCGCTTCGGGCGCGAGGTACACAAGTTCATACTTGCCGGCGCGAAACGCATTCATGCGAGCGCGACGTTCGTCGAGTGACAACGTGGAGTTGATGGTCGCCACCGAGAATCCCAGCCCCGCGACGGCGTCCACCTGGTCCTTCATCAGCGAGATGAGCGGCGAAATCACAAGCACCGTCCCATCGAGTAGTCGGGCCGGCAACTGATAGGTGAGCGACTTGCCCGCCCCCGTTGGCATCAGGGCAATACAATCCTTACCGGCCAGCACCGCGTCGATGACCTCGCGCTGTCCGGGCCGGAATTCATCGAAGCCGAAGACGTCGCGCAGGACGCCTTCGGGAGTTCGGGACGCGATGGTTCGCTGGTGGGGCAATATTGTGCGCGTATATGACAGCTTGAACGCGGACGCGACGCCGAGGCGCGTGCGGTCCCTGTGACAACGTAACGAGACTGCTCGTCGCCAGTCGTCAATTTTGCAACGCTAGTGGTATCATTTTGCATCGGTCGGAACTGACCCGGGACAGTAGAAAGGGCCCGTTGCGGCGCACGAGCGTGTCTCGTACTTTACAGTAACAAGTGCTTTTCGTAGCCGAAGACCGTGGACAGCGAGGTAGGAATGAAGACGTGGCTGCGACGCACTCGCGGTGCCCTGCTGATGGGCCTGATCTGGGCCGTGGTATGGTTGCCGCTTGGTTTGCTGGTTGGGATGATCGTGGATCCAGATGGGTCGATGGATGAACCGTGGATGCTGGTGGGGACGATTCCGGGCTTCCTTGCCGGTGTGTTCTTTTCCGCGGTGCTCGGTATTGCGGCGCGCCGTCGCCGGCTCGATGAGTTGTCGGTTGCGAAGGTCGCCCGCTGGGGGGCGTTGGCCGGTCTGCTCATAGGTTCGCTTCCCTTTGTCCTTGGAGACCAGAACGCGCGCACGGAGCGTTTGTGGCTGCTGCCTGTTGTGATAATCAGCGCGATCACGCTATTGAGTACCGTGTCTGCCGCCGGTTCATTGGTGCTCGCCAGAAAATCGGAGCGGCTGGAATTGACCGAGGCCGGTGCGGACGTGATCGATGTCGGGGTTTCGGAATTCGAGGCGGCCCAGCTGCCCGGAGGCCGCCGCTGATCACTCCACGTGGATCGAGGGTATTCCTCTCGTGACCCTTTCCTCCGCCGAGTTCCTCGACCTGCAGGCAGCACTCGCCGGCGAATACTCTCTTCAGCGCGAGATCGGGCGGGGCGGGATGGGCATCGTGTACCTCGCGCGCGACGTGAGATTGGACCGCGACGTCGCTATCAAGGTGCTGCCATCGCACCTCACGCAGGTTGCCGAGTCGCGCGAACGGTTCGTGCGTGAGGCGCGCACAGCCGCCGGACTCTCGCATCCACACATCGTTCCCATCCATCGCGTCGGTGAAGCGGGCGGCTTCGTCTTCTTCGTTATGAGCTATGTGGAGGGCGAAACGCTCGGCGAACGGCTTCGAACCCGTGGTCCGCTGCCGCCGACTGACGCCGCACGCGTGCTGCGCGAGGTCGCGTGGGCACTCGCGTACGCGCATGGCCGAGGCATCGTCCATCGGGACATCAAACCCGACAATATCCTGCTGGAAGCCGGCACTGGCAGAGCGCTGGTGACCGACTTTGGCATCGCTCACGGCGGTGCACACGCGGGACCCGCGATCGATTCGGGGATGATCATGGGTACAGCTCATTTCATGAGTCCGGAGCAGGCCGCGAATGAGCCGGTTGACGGTCGCAGCGACCTCTATGCGCTCGGCGTAGTTGGCTATCTCACGGTGAGCGGACGGCTGCCATTTGAGGCGGAGAATCTGCCGGCGCTGCTGGTGCGTCAGAGAACAGAAGCGTCACCCGGCGTCGTGCGCGCAGCACCCGTTTTACCGCCTGCACTCGCCGCCGCGATCGACCGATGCCTTGAACGCGACCCGACGCGCCGCTTCATGGACGGCGAGGCAATGGCGGCGGCGCTCGCTCCCACGTCCGACGCACGGCCTGCATTGCCGCCGATGCTGCGCGTCTGGCTCGGTGCACGGAATCCTCTCCTCGTCCCCTACCTGGGATGGTCGGCAGGGTTCGGCGTGCTCACCCTCGCAAACCTCGTCGCCTGGGTGACCGGGAACCGGCCCGCCGGGCCAGCGGACATCGTGTTTCTGGCCGCGATCGCGTCACTGCCTCTCCTGCCAGTCGTTGGGTTCCACCTCAACCAAGCGCGTCGACAGTTCCGGGCTGGACACACGCTCGCTGACCTTCGCTCTGCACTGGAGATCGCGCGACGCGAGCGGGAAGAGACCGAGTCGCTCACCCGCGACAATGAACCAGGCAGCGCGCGCCGACTCCTTCGGGCCGGCACAATTGCATCGGCAAGCTGGCTTGCCGTTAGCGTCGGGCTGCTCCTCACTGGCGTAATCCACGAAAATCGGGGAGGGGGCCAATTGGCATTGATTCTCGCGCCCGTGCTCAGCACCATGCTGCTGGGGGCGATCAGCAACGCGCTCGACGTGCAGTTTATTCCTGACAAGATCCGAGACCGATGGCAGACAGGTATTCGCGAGCGCCTCTGGAACAGCCGAGTCGGGAAATGGCTCGCGCAACGCCTCGGTGCCCCGGAGCAGTCGCGCGCGGTGGGCGGCGGTGTTTTCCGTCCCACCGAAGCGGTCCTCGGCGTCGCGGTGTCCGAGCTGTTCGCAGCGCTGCCGAAGGCGTTTCGCGACGAGTTGGTCGAGCTGCCGGCGACCGTCGCGGCGCTCGAGGCCAGTGCGGCCGAATCGCGCGCAGAGATTGAGGTGCTTGCGGCGCTCGCTCCGCTTGGTTCCGCCGACGCCGAAGCGCTCGAGCGTCGGCGCGACAAGGCCACTGCGCACCTGGCAGCGAGCGTTGCGGCATTGGAGGGAATTCGGCTCGACCTCTTGCGCCTGCACGCAGGCGCGAACGACCTGACTCCGCTCACAACGTTGATCGACGCGGCGCGACTTGCCAGTGAGGACATCGGGCGTCTTGCCGATGCACAACGCGAGGTGGACGACGCCCTTGCGCGTCCGTTCGGTGCGGGACGGATCCCGACACCAAGCCGATGATGGTCAGTACCGGAATGCGTACTGCAACTTCACCAACAGCTGATTCGACGCGAATCCCCAGTTTCTTGGATACCGAGTGGTGGGGTTGTTCTGCGTGCCCACGCCGATGGGAAGTCCGGTGGCCTCATCGATGTCATGTCGTAGATTGTGGTTGTACACCACAAACAGATCGCCGAGCGGCGAGAACGTCCAGCGAATTCTGGTGTTCGCGCCAAAGGTATCGCTCTGATTGTCATATTGGGCGTAGCTGTTGAACTGCAGGTTGGGTGACACGTTGATTCGGATACGCGTGCCGACCAGATCCTGCGTAAAGTTTCCTTCGCGCAGCCGCCCGACGTTTCGGGTCGCATTGAGCTCGACGTTGAACAGTGCCGACGGCTTCCACGCCGTTGTGAGGATTATTTCGTTCAGCGTTCCCGAATAGAACGGACCAAACCACCAGGTAGCCTGTCCACTCACGCGGCGTTTCGCAGCCAGTCCGCCCTCGAGGCGATATCGGTGCCAGTGATACGCGCCTGCGGGAATCGTCACGCCGGGAGCGATGGTGAATGGCGCGATCAATCGTTCGCCGGTCGGATTGAAATTGAACTCAAATCGGTCGCCGCTTTCGAGGCGCCAATTCACTGGTGCCATGAAAATGCGATAGCTCTCCCACTTGCCGTTCAAGTCGGTCACAACTCTCGGTTGGAACTCGTTGACCATCTGGCGCACGCGCAGTCCGGCGATCCGGCCGCGAGGCCGTGGCAAGTAGTTGGCCTGCAGCGTAATGATCTGTGCCGAAGCGCGTGGCACGAAACCCAAGGATGGGTCGAAACCATCGCCAATGCGCTTGTAGGTGGCAGCGATGTTCCATAGATCATTGGGATAGTCGATCTTGGCGCCCCACGCCGT
>JANOKE010000134.1:0-1531 GCA_031419135.1 Gemmatimonadaceae bacterium | reverse complement strand
CGGCGAAGCGCTCGGCGCCCCGTCGGCTTTCAACTTGGGAACTCCACGGGCAGCACGGCACCCGCGCTCGCGTGCTCCTAGAATGTCGGTACCACCCCGCCGTTCGCCTTCAGCATCGCATCAAAGTACGCAACCGTATGCACCAGCCCGTCGCGTAGCGCAACCGTCGGCTCCCATCCCAGAATCGTTCGCGCCTTCGTGATGTTTGGCTGCCGTTGCCGGGGATCGTCGGCCGGCAGCGGACGGAACACCACCTGCGACCGCGAGCCGGTCAGTTCGACCACCAACTCCGCCAGCTCCCGCATGGTGAACTCGGCGGGATTGCCGAGATTGATCGGACCCGTCACATCGTCGGCGGAATTCATCAGGCGTACAAGCCCGTCAACCAAGTCGCTCACAAAACAGAAAGAGCGGGATTGCTGGCCGTCGCCGAAAATGGTGATGTCGTGGCCGAGCAACGCTTGCACCACGAAATTGGAGACCACACGACCGTCATTCGGGTGCATGCGCGGTCCGTATGTGTTGAAGATGCGCGCCACCTTGATGCGCATCCGGTGCTGGCGGTAGTAGTCGAAGAACAACGTTTCTGCGCAGCGCTTGCCCTCGTCGTAGCAGCTGCGGATACCCACCAGGTTCACGTTTCCCCAGTACTCCTCGGTCTGCGGGTGTTCCTTGGGGTCCCCGTACACCTCCGATGTGGATGCCTGCAGAATTTTTGCGCCAACGCGCTTGGCCAGGCCAAGCATGTTGATCGCGCCGTGCACGCTGGTTTTTGTGGTCTGCACCGGATCGCGCTGATAGTGCACTGGCGAGGCGGGGCAGGCGAGATTGAATATCTGGTCGACCTCGACGTACAAGGGAAACGTCACGTCGTGGCGCAGCAATTCGAAGCGCTTGTTGTCCAGTAGATGAAGAATGCCACGGCGTGAACTCGTGTAAAAGTTGTCCACGCACAACACATCGTGTCCCGCTTTCAGCAGCAGCTCGCACAAATGCGAGCCAACGAACCCGGCGCCGCCGGTTACCAGAATACGTTTGGAAGCGGTCATGGCAAATGCGTTGTCCTGTGAAGCGCCGTCGGTGGCATGGGCGGTTGTACCTCAGTGGTCTCGGGCGCTAACCCGAAGTCGAACCGTATTCACGGCAAGTAGCAGGCCATTCTGCCTGAATGACGGCTAATTGGCAACCCTTCGGCCAAGCGATTATCGCGCGTCGGCGAGTGCGGCGTTACAGGGCTGGCACAACGCATACTCCCCATGCCAAACGCTCCAACGAGGTTCTGCAAGGCCCTCCCTGTCACGGGCCATCCATGCAATCACTGCGGCGCCAACGGTGCCAACGGCATGCGCGATGCCGGCTATTGCTAAGCCACTATTGATGATTGTGGCAGGTGTCCCGCGGTGCGAAAGGCGTGATTGTCGCCGACTCGGTTCGCTTCAGCTCGTGCGCCATGATGGCGGCACCACTCATTGCCGGCCTCGACGTGCGTACCATGATGGACACCACGCGCACTGCGGCGGAAACGCGCGCG
>JANOKE010000133.1:0-9310 GCA_031419135.1 Gemmatimonadaceae bacterium | reverse complement strand
AACGACGAGTACGGCGGGAAGGGCATCGTGCTGGGCTGGACCGTGGACGACGCGACCTGGCAAGCAGCGATTCGTTCGGCGCTCGCCGAGCCATTTATCGTTCAGGAGCGGGTGGAGGTGCCCAGCGAGCCGTGGCCTGCGTGGGAAAACGGCGCGCTGCACATCAATGATCGGATGCTCGACACGGCGCCGTTTCTGGTGGATGGTACCGTCATGTCGGGATGCCTGACACGGATCGCGACCGATCCGTTGCTGAACGTGACAGCCGGCGGCGGCTCGAACGTGCCAACTTTTCTTGTCGAGGAGCGCTGATGTCCGCGTTGTTGCGCCCGGTCATAGGACTGACCACCCAAACCCTGCATTCCATTGACGGCATTCCGCCGGCGCTGCCCGCCTCCTGGGTCATGAATCAACGGTACTTCCTGGCGGCCACGATGGTTGGCGCGGTGCCCTGGATGATTCCACTGCTGGACGACGACCTGCATACGCTGCGCGAGATTTACGAACGTCTGGACGGCATCCTTATTCCCGGTGGCGTCGATGTGAGTCCGCTGGAATACGGAGAGGCGGTACGCGCCGAATGCGGGAATCTCGATCCGGCGCGCGATCGCGTGGAATTGCAGCTCACGCGCTGGGCCATGGAGGATGGCAAGCCGTTGCTGGGGTTGTGCCGAGGACTGCAGATCATCAATGTGGCGTCGGGCGGAACGCTCTGGCAGGACCTGGCCACGCAGAACGGGGCGTTTCACAAGCACGACTACTTCCCAACGGCTGGGTTTGAGCGCGATCATCTGGCCCATGAGGTTGATGTGGTGGCCGGCACGAAACTCTGGCAATTCCTGGAGTCGACGCGGGTATCGGTCAACAGCATGCATCATCAGGGGATCAAGCAGCTCGGACACGGATTGGTCGCATCGGCAGTTGCGCCGGATGGCTTGGTCGAAGCGGTGGAAGGTGCCGACGACGCGTTCGTGGTTGGCGTTCAATGGCACCCGGAGGTGTTCGAGATGGCCGATCCACACTTTCGACATTTGTTTGGCAGCTTCATCCGGGCTTCGATTGTCTGGGCCCAGGCGCACACGCCGACACGCGTGCCGGACAGTGACCTACGGAATTCACAACCAGCTTGACCTAAGCCGACGAGGAAGCAATGCGGGCGCCCAGTCTGACAGTCGGCATCGAAGAAGAATATCAGATCATCGACCCGGTCACGCGCGATCTCACACCGGGATTCGACGCGCTGGTCACCAGTGAGCACGCCGAGCTGGCGGAGGTGAAAGCCGAATTGCACCAGTGTCAGGTGGAAATCGGCACGAAGGTGTGCCACTCCATCGCGGAATTGCGTCAGGAACTCACCATGTTGCGCGGTCTGGTGATCAAGGCCGCCGCGCAGCACGGACTTACGATTGCGTCGGCCGGAACCCACCCGTTCTCGAACTGGATGAACCAGGAGATGACGCCCAAGGAACGCTATCTTGGCGTGAAGGCGGAGCTGCAGGATCTTGCGCACCGACTGCTGATTTTTGGCACGCACGTGCATGTGGGTATTGAAGACAACGAGTTCCGCATCGATTGTCTGAACGCGGCGCGCTATGTCTTGCCGCACATCCTGTGCCTGTCCACCAGCTCTCCGTTCTGGTTTGGCCGGAACACGGGCTTGCATTCCTATCGCAGTATCGTGTTCAAAAACTTTCCACGCACCGGGGTGCCGCGCATTCTGCAGGGGTGGAGCGACTACGCCGATCTGGTGGACACGCTCACGAGTACGGGCAGCATTCCCGACGGGTCGAAAATCTGGTGGGACGTACGACCGCACCATATCTATCCCACGCTGGAATTCCGCATCTGCGATGTGAACACGCGGGTGGATGAGGCGATCTGTGTTGCCGCGATCCTGCAGGCGGTCGTGGCCAAGATGTGGAAATTGCGTCGCGACAATTTGACGTTTCGCGTGTACGCGCAGGATCTCATCGAGGAGAACAAGTGGCGCGCCGTGCGCTGGGGCTTAAGCGGCAAGCTGATTGATTTCGGCAAGAAAACCGAGATGCCGGCGCCGGTGCTCATTCGCGAACTCATTGAGTGGTTTCTTGACGACGTGCTGGACGAACTTGGAACGCGCAAGGAAGTCGAGTATGCGTTCAGGATTCTGGAGGAAGGCTCCAGTGCCCAGCGCCAGCTGGCGACGTATGCGCGTACAGGCGATTTGCGCGCCGTGGTTGATCAGCTCATCCGTGAAACGGCCGAAGGGGTCTGTGAGCCTACGCTGGGCCCGCCGCTCGTGCGGACGGATCGGGTTGATGCGTCGTCGTCGGCAACGCCAACGGGCACCCACGCCATTCCCTCGGGACCGTCGCGTGGCCAGTCCATGCCTTAGGCGCACCGTGAACACTGCGCACCGCCCATGACCGACCGCACTCCGGCCTCGCGACAACAAGCCAGCTGGACCAGTAACGCCACTGCCTGGACCACGGCGGTGCGCGGTGGTCAGATTGCCAGTCGTCGCAATGGAACCGACGCCGCAATCGTGGAGGCGTGCCAGGTTGAGACTGGCACGGCGGTTCTGGATGTCGGGTGCGGCGAGGGGTGGTTGGCGCGGGCCTTGTCGTCGCGTGGCGCGCGCGTCACGGGGATTGATGCCTGCGAACCGCTCATCGGTGCCGCCCGCGCCGCCGGCGGGGCACAGTATGAAGTGGTTGATTTCGACATGCTCAGCTTGAACCGCGATGTTGTTCCTGGGCCATTCGATGTGGTGGTCTGTAACTTCTCGTTGCTGGACGAGCAGTTGGTGCCGCTGCTGCGCGCGTTGTCGGCGCGACTCACCGATTCGGGTCGCGTGCTGATTCAGACCGTCCATCCGTTCACGTCCTTCGGCGTGGAGGGCTATCAGGACGGCTGGCGTGAAGAGCGGTTTTCCGCGTTCGGCGACGGATTTCCGGCACCGATGCCGTGGTACTTCCGCACACTCGAAACGTGGCATCGAACGCTTCACGACGGACGGCTGACGTTGTATCGCTTGCGCGAACCGCGGAGCGCCGAAGGGATCGTGCTGTCGATGGTGTTGGAGTGTCACGCCGGGCCGAACGGAACGCGTTCGGGCAGCGATCGCGTGGGGTGATGGGTAAACCTACTGGAGGTTTCGTATGATGTGGCAAGAATTTCGACGCGGCATCGCATGGGCGGTCCTCATCGCCTTGCCGGTCGTCGTTTCGGCACAGGGCGTCACCAGCACGGGCACGGTGCGCGGTCGGGTGACGGAGGCCGTGAGTGGCCGCGCCATCGCCGACGCGCGCGTGCAGGTCACGGGCACCCGGATCGCCGCGGTGAGTAACGCCAGCGGTGACTTTTTGCTCACGCTCGTGCCCACCGGGCCGCGAATCATCAGTGTGCGGCGTCTGGGCTTTCAGCCGTCCACCCAGACTGTGACAATCGGCGCCGACGGCGCGGTCACGGCGAACTTTGCGTTGCGCGAGAGCGCCGTGAATCTGAGTGAAGTGGTGGTGACCGGCTCGGCGGCCCCCACGGAAAAACGAAAAATCGGCACCAGCGTCGCGTCGATTGATTCCACCACAATCTCACGAGCCGTGGCGGTCACGGTCGATCAGGCGCTGCAGGGCAAGGTGCCCGGCGCCCAGATCACGCAGAACTCCGGTGGTCCAGGGGGTGGGGGCATTTCGGTGCGCCTGCGCGGCACGAATTCGTTCATCTCCGGTTCCGATCCACTGTACATCGTTGACGGCGTGATCATCGATAACAGTTCGGCGCAACTGGCCGACCTGGGCGGTCGATCGAATCCGCAGAATCGTCTGGCCGACCTGAATCCGGCCGATGTGGAACGCATCGAGATTATTCGTGGCGCAGCTGCGGCGGCGCTGTACGGTTCACGCGCCAACAATGGCGTGGTGCAGATATTCACCAAACGTGGCAGCATCGGGAAACCGCGCTTCGCGCTTTCGTCGCGCTACGCATCGAACGAGTTGCGCGAACAACAGCCGTTCAATTTCTACCCGTTTGATGTGAGCGGTCTGCCGATTGCCCGCTACAACTATCAGGACGACATTTTTCGCCGGTCGAATACACTCGAGCAAAACCTTACGGTGGAAGGCGGGAACGATCAAACGCGCTACTTCCTGAGCGCCAACTCGGCGGCCGATGATGGCATCCTGAAATCCACGCGCTCCAACCGACAAGGCGCACGCATCAACCTGCAGCAGCAACTGGCGTCGAATGTCATCGCCAACGTTACGGCCAACTACATCACCACGCGCAACGATGTGCAGGCATTCGGCGAGCAGAACGACTACGGTATCATGGGCTCGCTGTTTTTCGCGCCCACCAGCGTGAACTTCCGCCCGGTCAATGGCATTTATCCACTGCCGCCGGCGCTGGGCACGAATCCGCTCCTGGCCATCGATCGCATCAAGAATCCGCAAACCATCAATCGTTTCATCGGGTCGACCAAGCTCACGTGGACGCCGCGTCCGGCACTGTTGCTGGACTACACGCTGGGTATCGACGCCTACAATTTTGCTCAAAGCCAGTTCATTCCGCGCAATGCCGTGCTGGGTACGGCGCTGCTGTCTACCGGCCGCTCGCAATCGGTGATGTCGAACAACCGCGTGGTGAACCAGGATGGCGTGGGCACGTATTCGTGGAACGTGGGTGACCGATTCGACCTGCGCACCACCGGCGGGTTCAACTACACGCAACAGACGGTCAACACCACCAACGCCGTGGCGAATGGTCTTGCCCCGGTGGGCGAGTTGGTGGGCGCGGGTTCGGTATTCTCGGCGGGCCAAACGGCCGTTGAACTGCGGACGCTGGGCTTTTACGGACAGCAGGAAGTGGCATGGAACAATCGACTGTTCCTCACGGGTGCGGTGCGCTACGACGCGTCCAGTACGTTTGCGCCGTCGGAACGCTGGCAGGTGTTTCCGAAATTCTCGCTCTCGTATGTCGCGATGGAAAACCGTCAGGGCGCGGTCAACAGCCTGCGAGTGCGCAGCGCGGTGGGGTGGGCTGGCAGCCAGCCGGGCATCGTGAATGCCTATTCGCAGTTCGTGGGCTTCACACAACTGCCTTTCGCCGGGCGACCGGGATTTGTGAATGACGTGACGTACGGCAATCCGACGTTGCGCAACGAACGCGCGCGCGAAGTGGAAGTGGGTGCCGACGCCAGTTTCCTGTCAGGCAAGGTCAGCGCGGAAGCCACCTACTACAACCGACTCGTGTCTGATCTGCTGTTCTTCCGACCGCTGGCAACCAGCACCGGATTTTCGCGCCAGTTCTATCCGATCGGCTCCATGTCCAACAAGGGGCTTGAGCTGCTGGTCCACACGGTGAACGCCGACTCGAAGCGCTTCAAGTGGGAGTCGACGATTACCTATTCGAACAACAAGAACGTGGTCGAGTCACTCGCCATTCAGGACTTTCAGTCGGCTGGCGGATATCCGAATCGCATTCGCACCGGCGAGCCGGTGGGCGTGTTTTACGGTTCGTACGCCGCGCGCCACTGCGTCACGGGCGCGTTGCTGCTCGACTCGCTGGGTCGCTATCGCCGAAGCAATCAGACCGCGGATATGGGTAATACCGACCAGCGCCGCGTGATCAGCGGCGGCACTTGCAACGACTCACTCAACAAAGTGATTGGTGATCCGAATCCGAAGTTTCTGGGTTCGCTGCTCAACGAGTTCACGCTTGGGGGCAAGCTGCGATTCCGCGTGCTGTTGGATGGCGTGTTTGGCAACGACATCATGAATCTCTCCACGCGAGCCCAGAATGCGGGTGTGGCCAGCAACTCCAAGGAGTACGAGCGCGAGCTGTTGCCGTACGGTGACCCGCGCAAGCTGCCGCCCACCTACAATGCCCGTACCCAGGGCATATTCGAGTATTGGATCGAGGATGGCAGCTTCGTCAAACTGCGCGAGCTGTCGGCCAGCTATTCGCTCAACACGCCGGCCGTGCGACGCGTGTTCAGAGACGGCATCGACCTGACGGTGTCCGGGCGCAACCTGGCCGTGTGGACCAGGTATTCCGGTTACGATCCCGAAATCAATCTGTTTGGCACGAATGCCGGCGGGCTGGGATCCGGGCAAACGACGTCCGCCGATCGCGGCTTCGATTTCGGGGGCTATCCGATTCCACGGGTGTGGTCGGTCAGCGCCCGGTTCACCTACTGATCGCGGAGATCATCTCATGCGCATGATCAAGCAATGCGCGGTGGTGTTCACCGCCGCGTCACTCACGGCGGCGGGGGCCTGCAGTCTCGATCTGCAGAATCCCAACTCGCCCACCGAAGCGCAGGTCACGACCAGTGCGGACGGCGTGATTGCCCTGGCCACCGGATTGCAGTCGCGATTTGCCACCTCGTACTTCAACTATGCGTACGCGGCGGGTTTGGTTACCGATGAGTTTTCGGCCACCAGCGCGGCGCTGATTTCCATCTCCGACGCGGAGCAGGGGTCGGTACCCTCGGGGACGGGCATCGCCGACAACGTGTTCAATTCGGTGTACCGCACGGTGCGCACGGCAGACGATCTGCTTAACGGGGCCGACGCGCTGTCGTCGCAATTCGATGCCGGCACGCGCGCCGGGCTGCGCGCGCTGGCCCTGACGCTCAAAGCGGAAGCCTTGGGGGAAGCGCTTCAGACCTACCAGAAAATTCCGATCGCGACCTTCGGCGTCACCGCCCCACCGTATGTGTCGCGCGCCGTGGCATTGCCGTACGTCCGCAGTCTGCTTGACTCGGCGGCTACGATCATCGGTACGGCCGCGCCAAGTACGTTCTTCACGAACAGCATTCTGACACCGGGTGTCAATCTGTCCAATGTCATCCAGTTGTATCGGGCGCGATATGCCCGCGTGGCCAATGACGATGCCACCGCGTTGGCAGCGGCCAATCTGGTGGCGCGAACAGGAACCACGGCCATTTCGGCGCTCACGTTTCCGGCGCCCACGTCCAATCCGTATGCCGCGGTCACCGGCGGCACCAATGGCATCGCACCCCGTCGCAACTGGCGATTGAGCATGACGGCAGGCGATCAGCGATTCGCGTATTTTGTCACGCCATCGACAGCACTGGTGGGTCGTATTGGGGCGCCGTTGGATAATTGGAACCGCTACGCCAGCACGCAGACGCCCCTGCCGTTGTATTTCCCTGACGAGGCATTGCTCATCAAGGCCGAGTCGCTGGCGCGCACGAACCAGTTGGCGGCAGCGCAGGCGGTGGTTGACTCGGTGCGAACCGATTGCACCGGCGGTCGCGGACTGGACGACCCGAAGGCGTGTTTGGCGCCGTTGGCGGGAGTGCTCACGCAAGCGCAACTGCTGGACGAGATCTACCTGCAACGTCGCTACGAATTGTTCAGCAGTGGGTTGCGATGGGAAGATGCGCGACGTCGCGGTGCGATTCGTGGCCCCGCGTCGTCGCCAAATATTCCGCTCGATGGTCAGCGGTGCTGGTTGCCGTACTCGGTGGGCGATCGCAATGCCAACTCGAATGCCACCTTTGCGGTGCTGCCCGATCCGGCGGAGCCGACGTCGTTTCCCGCCACCTGCGCAACGCCGTGAGGACGCGACGGATGACCCATTCCATGCCAACATCGGAGACATCGCGTATGTCGTTTTGCGTATCGCGCCGCATCACCATGGCGGTACTCGGCGGTGCCGCGATGTTGTCGGCGGCGTGCGGTACCACGGACGCGCCAGATCCGCTGTCTCCTTCCGGTGCGCAGGGCCGGATTCGATTCGTCAATCTGATCACCGATACGACGCGTGGGCGCGTGAATGCGATTCTCGAGTTATTGCCATTCGGCGTGAATCTCACCTTCACTCAGAGCACACCGGCCTCGTTGGCGGCGCCGGCAACGGCCACGTATTCGCCGATTCTCACGGGCAGTCGGACGCTGCTGCTCAAACGCACGGTCGATACGAACACGATCGTGAGCACGTTCGCCGTGACGATCGCCGAAGGACAGGACCGCACGGTGTATGCGGTGGGCGGGACCGGGGGATCAGCGATCACGTCGTTCATCACGACGGACGACAACGCGTTGCCCGCGGTCGTCACGCAAGCAAAAGTGAAGGTGGTGCACCTGAGTCCGACGGCGGGGGCGGTGGACGTGTTCGTGACCGCAACGGGCGCCGATCTGGCTGCTGCCACGCCAACGCTGACAAACATTGCCAATCAATCGGCGTCGGCGTATCTGAATCTCAACGCGGGGACGTATCAGGTGCGGGCGGTCCCGGCCGGAACGGCGGCGGCCAATCGCGCGGCCAGCGTTCTCATCACCGCGAGCATCGCGCTGAATGGCGGGACGGTTCGCACGATCGTAGCGGCAGACAACAATGTTGGCGGAGCGCCGTTGCGCGCGTTTGTGCTGAGCGATCGGTAGCCGACGGGTCGCTGTGATCATCCGTTCGGCCCGCCTTCAGTGTATCGGAGGCGGGCCGACGTGCGACCCACTCTATTGCCAACCCCACCATGTCCAATCGCACGATCGTCATCACCGGTGCCAGCAGCGGCATTGGTGCCGCATTGGCCGACCTGCTGGCCCCCACGGGCTGCGCACTGGTGCTGGTGGCCCGACGCGCGCACGCCCTCGAGGCCGTGGCGGGGCGTTGCGGCTCCAACGTGATGTCGGTTGCCGCCGACGTGACATCGCGCGCGACCGTGCGAGACGTCGTCGCGTCCACGCTGGCCCGCTTCGGCCGCATCGACGTGTGGGTGAGCAATGTGGGGCAGGGTATCTCGCGAATGCCCAGCGAACTCGCCGACGATGACATCGACGCGATGATGCGCATCAACGTGAAGTCGGCGCTGTACGGCATGCAGGAAACGCTGGAGCACTTTCGCGAACGGGGCACGGGGCACGTAATCAATGTGTCGTCGTTGCTTGGGCGCATGCCGTTGGCGTTGCAACGGTCGGCCTACAGCGGCGCCAAGCATTTCCTGAATGCGCTCACGGCGAACTTCCGCACCGAGATCCAGCAAACGCATCCGGACATTCAGTTCTCGCTGGTTTCGCCGGGTGTGGTGCGGACCGACTTCGGATTGAACGCAATGCACGGCGGAATCGACTCTCGCGCCCTGCCGTATTCGCAGAGTGCAGAGGAAGTGGCGGCGGTGATTGCGCAGGTGATCGAATCACGGGCACCAGACGTGTATACACGGGTCGGAGCACGGGAGCAGGTCGCCGCACATTTCGCCGCGATGGGGGTGGATCCGAAGTAGCGGTCCGGGTCCGGAGGGGTGAGCACTGAGAGGGGTGAGCACGGAGGGGTGAGCACGGAGGGGTGAGCACCAACAGGGGTG
>JANOKE010000132.1:0-1642 GCA_031419135.1 Gemmatimonadaceae bacterium | reverse complement strand
CGATTGGTGGAAGAAAACACCACAAGTCCCATTGGTGCCATTATCGGCGTGATCGGCACCGCCGAGGAAGACATCACTGCAGTTGGTGCTACTGCTGTAAGCGGTACATCAACTGCAGTTGGTGGTCAATCAACTGCGGTTTCTGGTACATCAACTGCAGTTTCTGGTACATCAACCGCAGTTCCAATACCACCAACCGCAGTTGCACTACCACCAACCGCGGTTGCACTACCACCAACCGCAGTTGCAGTACCGCGTTCTTCCCCTCTCGCGCGTCGTCTTGCCGCAGAGCGTGGGATTTCCCTGCAGCAAATCCATGGCAGTGGACCCAACGGACGCGTCATTCGTCGTGATATCGACGCCGCTTCGTCCGCATCCCCTGCGTCCCCTGCGTCCCCTGCGGTGACATCGTCTTCACCGGCCGCATCCGCCGCGCCGGTCGTGCCCACCGCCGTCGCCAGCAGCACGATGCCGATCGAAGGGGAGTTCAAGGATGTTGCCCTCACCCAGATCCGCAAAACCATCGCCCGCCGACTCGGCGAATCGATCGGTCCGATTCCGACATTCTACCTCACGTCGGAAATCGACATGACACGCGTCGGACAACTGCGCGAACAGATGGTCGCGGCCGGCGATCAGTTCAAAGTGTCGGTCAACGACATCGTGATCAAAGCAGTGGCCCTCGCGCTCACGCGTCACCCGGAATGCAACGCGCACTGGATGGGCGATTCCATCCGCTATTTCGCGGCGGCCCATATCGGCATGGCGGTCGCAACCGACGATGGGCTCATCGTTCCCGTCATTCGCGACGCGCACACGAAAGGCCTTGGACAAATCGGCAAGGACGCGCGGGAACTCGCCAAAAAGGCCCGGGAACGCAAGCTCACGCCGGCCGAATACAGCGGCGGAACATTCTCCGTGTCCAACCTCGGCATGTTCGGCATCGATCAGTTTACGGCGATCATCAATCCGCCCGAGGCGGCGATCCTGGCGGTTGGCGCCACCGAAACCAAGCCCGTTTGGGAAAATGGCGCCTGGATTCCGAAGCAACGCATGCGAGTCACCCTGAGCTGCGATCATCGGGTCATCGATGGCGCCATTGGGGCGAAGTTCCTGCAGACCTTGCGACAGTTGCTGGAAGCGCCAATGATGATGCTGTTCTAGGCTACCCGTCACGGCGCCGGAATGGGGTATTCCGCCGTGTGACGTGTACTGGTGGTATCCGTTTCATCCTCGTGCAGTGGTCGTCTTGTTCAGAGGCTATCCTTCCCCGCACGACCCGCCCGAGCTCTCCGTGACGCGATCGCTGCCCAGCCCGTTCGCTTTGCTTGCCCAAATCGTTGCCAAACGTGTTGGGACCGCTAAACGCTGGCTGAGGCCGCTGGTGCTGATCGGTGCGGGACTCGCCGCGGCAGGCTGCGAGGACGCCACTGCGCCAGTCGAGACCGGTAGCATCGCGCTGGAACTCGCCGGATTGCCCGTCGGTGTCGCCGGTCAGGTTCGTCTCTCGCAGGGGTCCAAGGCACGCACGGTCTCAACGACGTCCACGATCGAGGGGCTCGACGCCGGCGAATGGACACTCATCGCCTCCGAAATCACAGTTGACGGTGTGGTGTACTCGCCGCAGCCGACCACCACGGCG
>JANOKE010000131.1:0-4136 GCA_031419135.1 Gemmatimonadaceae bacterium | reverse complement strand
CACGCAGTCGGATCTGATCCATAATGCCATCACGAAACGCCAGCTCAGCCACTACGTCGGACCTCGAGGGTGAAGGTGTACACTGCGCGTCCTTAAGGACGCGCCGCCGCCGGCACAGCAACCATTGGCGCGCCGGTAAATGATGCGGGACGGGACTGCGGGACACAATAGGGCGGACCGATCGGCAACTATACCGATCGGTAGAGCGGGAACTCGTCGGCCAGCGCCTTGACATCGAATTTGGCGTCCGCGCGTACATGCGTGTCGTCGGGCGCCGAGAGCACGCGATCGAGCAACTCCGCAATACGCGCCATCGCGTCGGCACCCATACCCCGTGTTGACACCGCCGGCGTCCCAATGCGAATCCCACTCGTCACGAAAGGCGACTGCGTTTCCCTGGGCACGGTGTTCTTGTTGACCGTGATACCGGCCAGGTCAAGCGCCTTCTCCGCGACCTTGCCCGTGAGGTGTTTGTTGCGCAGGTCTACCAGCATCAAATGGTTGTCGGTACCACCGGAGACGATGTGGTATCCGCGCGCAGTCAACGCCGCCGACAGCGTTCGCGCGTTGTCGACCACCTGCTGGCAATACACGGAGAATGACGGCTGCAACGCCTCGTGAAACGCCACCGCCTTGGCCGCGATGACATGTTCGAGTGGTCCGCCCTGCATGCCCGGGAACGTCGCCTTGTCAACCGCCTTGGCGTGTTTGGCCTTGCAGAGGATGATGCCACCGCGCGGGCCCCGCAGGGTTTTGTGGGTTGTGCTGGTCACCACATCGGCAAACGGAACCGGCGACGGATACACGCCCGTGGCGGCGAGTCCCGCGAAGTGCGCCATATCCACCATGAACAGCGCGCCGATTTCCTTCGCCACATCGGCAAAGGCCTGCCAATCGATGGTGCGGGAATAGGCGCTGTAACCGGCAATGATCATCTTGGGACGGTGCGTGCGGGCCGCCGAACGCATGGCGTCATAGTCGATGATTCCCGCGTCGGTCACGCCGTACGAGACGGCATGGTACAGCAGACCGGAGAAATTCACCGGCGACCCATGCGTGAGGTGGCCGCCGTTCGACAGGTCCATGCCAAGAAAGGTGTCGCCTGGCTTGAGGAACGCGAGAAACACGGCCGCATTCGCCGACGCGCCGCTGTGCGCCTGCACGTTGGCGTGTTCTGCGTTGAACAGCTGCTTGACACGATCGATCGCCAATTGCTCGATCCGGTCGATCACTTCGCAACCGCCGTAATAGCGTTTGCCCGGCAGTCCCTCGGCATACTTGTTGGTGAGCGGCGATCCCATGGCTTCCATAACGGCCGGTGACACGAAGTTCTCGCTGGCGATCAACTCAATGCCGTCGCTTTGCCGCTGGATCTCCTGTTCGATCAGGAGCGCAATGACGGGATCTGCGTTGGTCAATGCCGAACCTGGCGGCAGGCGATCCCATTGATGCCAGGCGGCACTCGCGCGCGCGCTCCCCACGGCGTTGACGGTCATGCCTGAGGCTCCACCGGTTCCGCATCGCGCTCGATCTTCTCCACGCGGGTTCCGTGTCGTCCGCCTTCGAACGGCGTCTCCAGCCAGGTGCGCAGTATGGCAATGGCATCTTCGTCGGACACGAATCGCGCCGGTAAGACCAGCACGTTGGCGTCGTTGTGCTTGCGGGCCAGCAAGGCGATCTCCGGCGTCCACGCCACCGCCGCGCGCACGCCGGGATACCGATTCGCCACGTACGACATCCCCAGCCCCGTGCCACACAGCAGCACCCCGCGCAACGCGTCACCCGACGACACGTCTTCTGCGAGCGGGTGCGCGTAGTCGGGATAGTCGGTGCTGGCCGTGCTGTGCGTGCCGATGTCGTTTACGTCAAACCCCATCTCGGCAAGCGTTACGCGCAAGCGTTCCTTGAGTTCGAATCCGGCGTGATCGGACGCAATGGGAATGCGTTCGCCCGGACGTGCGGGATCTACCATATTCAGCCCTCGCGATTGGGATATTGCGGCCACGTTCTGATCATGCCGCGCACCGCACTGATGCGTTGTTCGGCAACCCGGTCGGCGGCCCTGTACGTTGGAATGCCGGTATCTTTCGCCAATCGAAAGACGCTGCGTACGGTGGTGTAAATTTCATCGGCCTTGCGAAGCGATCGCTCACGGCTCCAACCGGTAAGCTCGCTGTACACGTTAATCACGCCGCCGGCATTCGCCACATAGTCGGGTGCATAGAGAATGCCGCGCGCCTCGAGGGCATCCCCGTGTCGGTCTTCGAGCAGCTGATTGTTCGCCGCGCCAGCCACAATCTCGACTTTCAGCTGCGGGATGGTCTCGTCATTCAGGATGCCGCCCAAAGCACAGGGCGTGAAGATATCGGCGGTGACGCCGTAGATGTCCTGCAACGGCACGACCGTGGCCCCGGTGGTGTCCACCACGCGTTGAATGCGACCGGCGTCGATGTCGGTCACTATTAGCCGCGCGCCCGCCTGGTGCAGCTCGATCGCCAGATGATGGCCGACGTGCCCCAATCCCTGAATCGCCACCGTCCGACCGTGCAAAGAATCACCACCCCACCGCTCGAACGCGGACGCCTCAATCGCGCGAAATACGCCGTGCGCAGTCACCGACGATGGATCACCGGACTTGGACCCGATGCCGGTCACGAACTTCGTCTCCATGTGCACGAAATCCATGTCCTCGACGTTCGTGCCGACGTCTTCGGCGGTGACATAGCGTCCACCGAGTGAATCGACGAAGCGCCCGTGCGCGCGGAAGATCATCTCGCGATTGGTCGTGGCGTTGTCACCGATGATGACCGACTTGCCACCCCCGAGATTGAGACCGGCCACGGCATTCTTGTACGTCATGCCGCGCGAGAGGCGCAGCGCATCGATGGCGGCGTCCTCGTCGGTGGCGTAATTCCAAAAGCGGCATCCGCCCAGCGCAGGGCCCAGTGTGGTATCGTGGATCGCGATAATGCCGCGATAGCCGGACGCCTTGTCATGGCAGAAAACCACCTGCTCGTGACCCATCTCGGCAATCGTGTCGAAGTAGCGCATGAAGAGTAACTCAGTCTGGGAGAGTGCCGTCGGCGGCCGCCGCAGCGGCCAGCGTTTCCCGTGAAATCACGATGCGCTGGATCTCCGAGGTTCCCTCGTAGATCTCCGTCACCTTGGCGTCGCGGAAGAAACGTTCGACGGGATAGTCGGTCACATAGCCGTAGCCACCGAAGATCTGGATGGCCTGGGTCGTGACCCACATTGCGGTTTCCGCGGCGAACAACTTCGCCATGGAACTGAAACGGGTGATGCTTTCGCCGCGCTCCTTTGCGGCCGCCGCAGCATGCAACAACGTGCGCGCTGCGGTAATGCGTGTCGCCATATCGGCGATCTTGAACTGAATGGCCTGGAACTCGGCGATGGCCTTCCCGAACTGCTTGCGGTCGGCCGCATAGCGCACACTGGCTTCGAGTGCGGCGCGGGCAATGCCGATGGCCTGCGCCGCAATGCCCAGCCGTCCGTGATCGAGCGATCCGAGCGCGTAGATGAAACCGCGGCCGACGTCGCCAAGGAGTCGATCGCCCGGCACCCGACAGCCATCGAGACTGATCTGGACCGTGGGTGATGCCCGCAGTCCCAGTTTCGATTCTTTCTTGCCAACGTGAAAGCCGGGAAGGTCGGGCGTGAGAATGAACGCGGAGATGCCCTTCGTGCCACGACGTGCGTCCGGGGTATCGGTGCGTGCCATGCACAGCAGCACGCCGGCCTCGCTGCCGTGCGACACCCACGCTTTGGTGCCGGTGAGCAGCCAATCGTCGCCATCGCGCACCGCCTGGCAGCGCAACGCCGCCGCGTCCGACCCGGCTTCGGGCTCCGACAACGCGAACGCGCCAAGCAGTTCCCCGCGTGCCATCGGCGGCAGGAATCGCTGCTGCTGCGCGTCGTTCCCGACGTTGAGAATCATTTGCGTCGGGAGCGAGTTGTGGACGCTCAGCAGCACTGCCGCCGACGCATCGGCGACGGCAATTTCCTCGAGCGCCAGCAGGTAACTCTGCGCGTCCAGCGCCAGCCCTTCGAAACGCTCCGGCGTGAGCATGCCGAAGAATCCAAGTGCCGCCATCTGCGAGACCATCGTGCGGTCGAAC
>JANOKE010000130.1:0-2336 GCA_031419135.1 Gemmatimonadaceae bacterium | reverse complement strand
CCGCAGGGTTGAGCGTTGGAGGGGCGAGCGGTGAGCGTAGAGGGTCACGGTCGGGTCTCTGCCCTCACCGCTCACCGGCTCGGCCCCCACCCCTTCCGTTCTCACACCTCAAGCCGGAGGGGGTGAGGGCCTGCAGGGTTGAGCGTTGGAGGGGTGAGCGGGAAGAGGGTCACGGTCGGGTCTCTGCCCCCCTCCCCCTCCTCATCCCCCTCCCCCTGCGCGCCCAATTACCGGAATCACCGTCGTCACCAACCCCACCGTCAGCAGCACAAGCGCCGACACCAGCGCCCATTTAAGCGTGTAGCGCTGGTGATCATCGAAATCGACTCCGGCTAACCCCACCAGCAGAAAGGTCGAGGGCACCAGCGGACTGAGCAAATGCACCGGCTGACCGATCAATGACGCACGGGCCATCTCGGCGGCCGTAATCCCGTACGCCTCTCCGGCCTTGGCGAGAATTGGCAGCACACCGAAGTAGAATGCGTCGTTCGAAATGAGAAACGTGAACGGAACACTCAGCAGGCCGGTCACGATCGCCAGATACGGACCGAGCGCGGTTGGCACAAAGCGAATAACGCTGTCCGCCATCGCGTCCACCATCTTGGTGCCGGAGAGAATGCCGGTGAACACGCCGGCGGCAAAGATAAGGCCAACTACCGCAAGCACATTGCCGGCGTGGCGGGACAACAGCGCCTTTTGCTGATCGATTGTTGGGTAGTTGAACAGCACGGCAATCGCGAATCCGAGCATGAACAGCACCGGCAGCGGGAGCACGGCCGCAACCAGCGCGATCAACAGCGCCAGCGTGAGGACCGTGTTGATCACAAGACGATCGGGACGTCGGTGTTCGGTGTCCGGCTGATAGTCAGGATTCGCCAGCTCCTCCACGAGAACGTCGGCGATAGCCGCCGGATCTGCGACCGTCACAGCCAAGCGGCGTCGCTCCGCCATGCCGAGTCGATACGCCACGTAGAGCACCCACGCCACGCCAGCCACCATCGCGGGAATCATCGGCACGAATACGGTTGCCACATCGATGCTCAATGCACTGGCCGCCCGCGCCGTTGGTCCGCCCCATGGCAGGATGTTCATCACGCCGGACGACAGCATGGTCACACAGGCAAGGATAAGGGGTCGCATCTGCAGTCGGCGATACAGCGGCAGCATCGCGGCTGTCGTGATCATGTACGTCGTCGAACCGTCCCCGTCGAGCGACACGAGCAACGCGAGGGCGGCAGTACCCACCACGACTTTCATCGGATCACCATGCACGAGACGCACCAGTCGCTGCACAAATGGCTCGAACAGTCCCGCATCGATCATCACCGCGAAATACAGGATCGCGAACATCAGCATCACGCCCGTGGGCGCCAGCCGGGTGATGCCCGCCACCATCATCTCGCCCAGCTGGGGCGCGAAGCCCGCAGCAATCCCAAAGGCGATCGGGACCAGAATCAGCGCGGTAAGCGGTGACAGCCGTTTCGTCATGATAAGCGTCATGAAGACGAACACCATGCCGTAGGCAAGTACGGTAAGTGTCACGGGCCGACTACCGACGCGCCACAGCGATCGGCAGCACGATGTGCGAGGGATACGTCGCGCTGTGCTGCACGGAAATGTCGGCGGTAATCATGCGACGATTCCTGCCGAGCGGTTCACCGGTATTGGGGTTCACGTCGAAGCGCGGGAAGTTGCTGCTGGAAATATCCACGCGAATGCGATGACCCTTCTTGAACACGTTGGCGGTTGGAAACGGCTCGATCGTGAAGGGGTATACGCGTCCAGGCTGCAACAGCACCTGGTGGTCGCGGGTGGCCCGATAGCGGCCGCGCACAATGGCATCGGTGAGATTCATGTCGAAGCCGCCCGGCCAGTCGGTGCTGGACGGATAGACATCAACCAGTTTCGCGGTGAAATCGGCATCGACGGTTGAGGCCGAGGCATGCAGCACCACTTTGATTGGACCGATCACCGTAATGTCTTCCGCCAACGGTTCGGTTTGGAACACTACCACATCGGCGCGCGACCGTAGCGGCAACCAAGGCGCCTGCGAGGGCGGGAATCGCGCATCTTCCCGCTGATCGAAGGCCCCGTCCTTCAGGCGCGCCGACGAGCCGCCGCCAATTGTTGGCACGGGATGTCGCGGGTCGAACGTATAGGTAGTCTGCGACCGTATCGCTGTGGGCTTCACCGCGGTGAGTGATCCATCGGCGTGAAAGTAGTACGGCACGAGCCGCGTGCCGGTGAGCGGCCATTGATCGGCGCTGCGCCAGTAGCCTCCGTGAAAGAGGCGCCCATTCGCGTCTTTGTGTCCGTCGCCGGTGCCCATGACAAAC
>JANOKE010000129.1:0-1052 GCA_031419135.1 Gemmatimonadaceae bacterium | reverse complement strand
CCGCCGCAGCCGAGTGGGCGCAATGAGCAGAATCAGTGGCCTCCCGACCGTTCGGCTGCATGTTATTGGCCCGTGCACAAGGGCGTGTTCGACCAGGTTGGTGTCGACGGCTGGTGGCCAGATCAAGGCGATGGACTCGACGGCCCATCGCGCCTCAATCGCCACCGGATGTACTGGGAAGGCATGCAGCAGTGGGTGCCGAACGAGCGACCCTTTGCGTTGCATCGCAACGCGAGCCCGGGCGTTCAGCGTTACCGCGGCTACATCTGGTCGGGTGACACGCAAGGTTTGTGGCGCACGCTGCAATTGCACGTGCCCATCGGCATCAACTCGGGTCTATCAGGATTCCCGCTCTGGGGAAGTGACATCGGCCAACAACAGCTTCCGCGTTGATCCCGCGGAGCTGAACAACAAGCAGGTCGAGCCGATTCTCCGGAAGTATCTCGAGCTGCGCATGAGACTGATGCCGTACACGTATTCGGCACTGCGCGAGACGCATCAGACAGGAATGCCGATGATGCGTGCGCTGTGGTTGCATCACGCCGACGATCCGACGGCCGTTGCGCGTGGTGATGAGTACCTCTGGGGCCAGGACATTCTCGTGGCGCCCGTGGTAGAGAAAGGCGCGACGTCGCGCAGAGTCTATTTACCGCGCGGTGCGTGGTACGATTTCTGGACGAACGAGCGTGTAGAAGGCGGACGCGAAGTTGAGAAACCCGTCGATTTGGCGACGATGCCGCTGTACGTGCGCGCGGGCGCAGTGATTCCGATGGGACCGGTGAAGCAATACACGGAAGAACCCAGCAGCGCGCCGACGGAGCTCGTGGTGTATCCGGGCGCGAGCCGCACCAGCGTGATGTACGACGATGACGGGCACACGTTCAACTACCGCAAGGGCGAGTGGACAGGGATTGAAATGCTGTGGGATGACCGAAGTCGGCAGATCACATTGCAGCTTGTACGCGGGTCGAGGATGATTGGCGCCGCGCCGCGACTGTTCGCTGTCCGCGTGGCAGGAACCCCAACGGCGACGGCGGTGCGGTTCGCGGGAG
>JANOKE010000128.1:0-1395 GCA_031419135.1 Gemmatimonadaceae bacterium | reverse complement strand
CACACGGCAAACGCCGGATTGCACCGATCCGCCCCATGGCGGCGAGCTCGCACGCGCTACAAACTCCATAGTCGGATGCCGCGGTTCAGTTCAACGGAGGTTTGGCGTCGGCTTCGCGACGCAAAACCTCTAATTCGTTAGCGAGACTGCGTCGCTGGCTACGCTCGTGCTGACGTTGTCGCGGCCACTGGCCGAGTTCGGCGACATCGCTCCGACCACGGATCGCCTGAACCGGGTCCACATCCGTGGGTTGACGGAATGTTACGGCATGCGTTATAATAGCTTGTGTGATACGCTCATTTGCCGACGCGGCCACCGAAGACCTGTTCAACGGCATCGACAGTCGGCGCGCCCGGAAAGCGTGTCCCGTGACGCTGTGGACCGTCCTCGCGCGGAAGTTGACGCAGCTGAATCGCGTGCGCGACCTTCGCGAATTGGCGGTGCCGCCGGGCAATGGCCTCGAGGCACTGACGCGCGGGCGCCGCGGGCAACATAGCATTCGCATTAACGCTCAATACCGGATTTGTTTCCGATGGGAGGATGGGTATGCCGACGATGTCGAAGTCACGGATTTCCACTAAACCGGCCACCGTGTCACCGTTGGTGCAACGCCGCCTGCCGACGCATCGGCCGCCCACGCATCCGGGCGAGATGTTGCTCGAGGAGTTTCTGACGCCGCTCGGCATTTCACAATCAGCGTTTGCGATTCAGCTGGGCGTCTCGTTTCCGCGCTTGAACGAAGTGATCAACGCGAAGCGCAGTGTCACGCCGGATACGGCGTTGCGCCTCGCGCAAGTGACGGGGATGAGCGCGGACTTCTGGCTCGGCCTCCAGCAGGATTGGGATCTGTGGCACCTGTTACGCTCGAAGGACGCCATGCACATTGCGCGCTTGAAACCCCTTCCCCGCGCAGGATGACGGCTCGCTGACAATGGGTTGCAGTTGACAGCCGAGCTGTGGTGTGCTCGCTGCGCTCGCATTATTTGATTCGGCTGCAATTGAACCCTACGTTGTGGTTGTAGAATAAGTCCGCGACGTGATCAGGTTCGCATTTCTCGCCATACTCGGATGATGCCCGATGCGGCGATCGTCGCTCCCCGGGCATTTGTGACGAACATTTTTCTCGCGAAAATCGTGAACCTTTGTCCGACGACTTATCCTACATCTACCTTAGGCCACCACGACGTTTGTGGCGCGCCAAGTCATCCAAGCGCTCTGAGCGCCGCCTCGACGGATTGGCGGAGCGTCGGAACGGCGTTGCAGGCTGTGTCCCAGACGATCTGATAGTCGCCCAATAATGGTGTGCCACTCGGTCGCGCATCCGCGCCATTGGTGACCAGTCGATGTCAGGGTAAGAAGACTCGAGGCTTGGATCTACCGCGAGAGCTGCTTTGG
>JANOKE010000127.1:0-1380 GCA_031419135.1 Gemmatimonadaceae bacterium | reverse complement strand
CAAATGGCAGGGCGCACCACGCGGAGCCGGCAAATAGAACGTGCGAGCAGATCGCATCCGCGCCCTCTGGCCGCTATATGCCGATGAAGGCGTACCGCTGGACAGCATTGCCAAACTCAATCACACTGGCACGCATCCGGTGCACACCGACCTCGGCATTCTCGACGCCATCGACTTTCACGAGACCATTGGTATTCAGCGCAAGGAAGCGCGACTGCGCTGGCTGCAGCGGTACTGGACCACACAGGTGCGCGGCCACCGGAATGTCCTGCTGTTCACGCCAAGCGATCCGAGTCGTACCGGTGCGATTGCCAACGTGGGTATTCGGGGCATGACGCCGAGCGACCTGGCCAAGTCCCTGTTCGACAAATACCGGATCTTCACGGTGGCCATCGATACGGCCGGCGTGACCGGCGTGCGGATTACGCCGCAACTGTTCACCACGACGGGGGAACTCGATACGCTGGTGCGCGCGATCAGGGAGCTCTCGGCGTAAACTGCAGAATGGCGCGGTGATCACTCACCGCACCGCCAACAGCAATTGAACCCCAGAGGACGCAGCGGACGCAGGGGTGCACAATTCAATTCGTGCGGTTCCCTGCGCCCACTGCGACCCCTGCGGTAGAAATACCAAACCAATTCAACCGCAAAGGTCACGAAGGACGCAAAGGCGATTCTTGTTCAAGAACGTCGTCGTCCCCTTGCGCACTCGGCGCCGCCGAGCCGACCTTATGGGCATGCCTGCATCCGCGCATCGGTACTATACCGTGGAGGAAGTACTCGCCTTCCCATCAGACGGGAACAAGTACGAACTCGTGTACGGCGAACTGGTCGTGAGTCCGACGCCGCGCATGTGGCACCAGCGGGTCGTGATGCGGCTCTCGCATATCCTTCACGATTACTGCCATCGAGAGAAATGCGGTGAGGTGTTCAACGTCGGGTGCGATCTCACATGGGGCCGTCGTGACGTCATCACGCAGCCCGATGTCTTTGTATTGGCGCCCGAAAACGCCGTTCTCGATCGTTGGGCCGAAGTACGGAATGTACCACTCATCGCCGAAGTGCTGAGCGCATCAACCGCACACCATGATCGTTTCGGCAAGCGATTGGTGTACCGCGATGAAGGCGTGTCACTTTACTGGATCATCGATGCCGACGAGTGCTCGGTCGAGATGTGGACGCCCAACGCGCAGTTTCCCGTGATCGAGCGCGAGCGACTGACATGGCATCCCGCTGGCGCTTCGCAGCCACTCGTCATCGAACTCACAGCGCTGTTCGCCAAACCCTGATCGCGCTTCCAATGGAGATGGATCGCTTAAGGATGAACGTGCAGCGACACTATAGCTGCCCCGTCGACCCCCAATTGGCGAGCATAGCCCG
>JANOKE010000126.1:0-4964 GCA_031419135.1 Gemmatimonadaceae bacterium | reverse complement strand
AGACCGCACACGCCGATCGGGCGCCGCATGCTCATGGCCCACTTATTCGCCAACTCGCTGGGCACCGTGTGTCCAAACAGCCGACGACCTTCGGTGGCGGCGTAATAAGCAGTGTCGATCCCTTCTTGCACGTCACCGCGTGTTTCGGCGAGCGGCTTCCCCATTTCGCGCGTCATGAGGTTCGCAATCTCTTCCTTGCGCGCCGCCATCAGGTCGCCAACGCGTCGCAGGACGTCGCCACGCGCCGGCGCAGGCGTACGCTTCCAGCTTTCGAAACCGCGCCGCGCGCTGTCGATCGCGGCGTGGACATCTTCCACACCCGATTGCGGAAAACGGCCAATCAAATCGTCCTGATCGGCCGGATTACGGTTCTCGAAATAGTTGCCAGCTAACGGCGCCACCCATTGGCCGCCGATGAAATTTCTGAAGGTGTTGGACATCCGCGAAAACTAGCAGGGGTGGCCAAGGGGAGGTGACCGGCGCGCCAACCGCCCGTGACTCAGTGATATTCGCTTGTTGGCGAGGCGATATGCGTCACCGGCAGTTGCAGACCAAGGTCGGGTACGGCGTTGGCAATCACCCATCCGCGAACAAACGGATTGTCGAACGCGTAGCCAGAGCCATTCGACGTTTTCATCAGACGACCGTCCCCCACAAAGGCCTTGAGCGTATTCGTTACGCTGCCCGAGCCATCCAGTGAAAATCGCTGACGCACCGCCTTCGTCGTCAGTCCCTGTTCGGTCACCGCGACCGCCCGCAGGACATTTTGTTGTGACGAGGTGAGTCCGTCCCACCAGGAATGCGTGCTTTCGTCAATTTCGTCGATGACCTCTTGAAAGGCGGCAGCAGCGGCCGCGGCATCAATCGATCCAGTACCATCGGCGCGGTCGACACACTTTCGCGCCAAACGCACCACATCCCGGGTGCGCGCACCGGCCAACTGTACGCACAGGGCGCCGGCTGCCTGTGGTTGCAGGCCGACACCGCGCAGGCGATCATCAATCCATTGGGCAAGATGCGCGGCGTTGATTGCCCCAAACGGAAACACATCGAAGAGCTCATAGAACGCCCGACCCTGCTCCACCATGGACTTGATCATTGCGGGTTTGGAACCGGCGACGATGTAGCTCAGATGCTGATGGCGCTGCATCACTCCACGCAAGTGCCACTCGGCTTGCTCACCACCCCATCGGGTGATTTCCTGGAACTCATCCAGGACGACACCCAGCACTTTCCCGCGCTTTTCGGCGAGCGCGTTCATCGTATCGAGCACGTTGGCCAGCGATGCCTGCTGCCGTTCGGTTGACTCGTGACGAATCCCTACCTCGAAGCTGGGCACGACGGCGCCGGTAAGAGGATCGGGAGTAATCTTGATGCCGGCCTGGATACGCGATACCAAGTCGCTCGCCAGCGTCGTCCACCGGGTCCCGATAGCACGCGCCGCACCGGCCAAGATACGGTTCGACATGTCGACGACTGTTGTCGCGGTCGAAAGGTCCGCGAGAAACGCGTGCCCGCCTTTCGCGTTGACCTGGTCCACGGCGCGCTCCAACGTAGAACTCTTGCCCATGCGTCGATGCCCGTACACAAGCAACTTGGCGGCGGGCTCACGAAGCACCTTGGTGAATTTCGCGACTTCGGCGTCTCGGTCGGTGAAGAACGCACCCCTCACGGTGCCGTGAATGCGAAAAGGGTTCTCCGAGCGTTTCAGGGCCGGCTTCGGTTTTTGCGTGAGCATGGGTTCGGACGTGGAGACGCGAAAACCGGATTGACCCAGTGTTCAACTGCTTTGTCTTTGCAAAGTTTGTGATAATACAGTAAACGCTGTGTGTTTATAAAGCAAACCATGTGTTTTCAAATGCCTCCCCCGGGAGATGTAGCAGGCGACCCTGGCGGAACGTTGTCACCGGGCGTGCGATTTGGGGCTCCCGCAGGTGCGTCGCCCGGTGTGACCGCAGGCATAGGAGGTAGTCCGTCGCAACTCCACTGGCCTGGACGTTCGATGGACGGAATGGCGTAGCCAACGCGAGGGAGAATTTCGCGCGCGCCCAACGCCACACCCCAGATCGTGACCAACAGTGACGCCAAATGCGCCAGTCCCAATCGGTGACGCCAGGTGCCGACCGCGCTCCAGACCCCCAACAGCGCGACCCCACCCGTCGCGGCGGTGAAGCCAACCAACGGCAGACCGCAGCGTGCCAGCCACGGCCAATACATGAGGCCCGCTGCGGCGGCTACGGCGATGCTCACTTTCAGCCATGAGCGCCAGGTGCCGCCGGTTGCCGGGGAGGACACTCGTGACGGCGCCACCGCGGGGGCCCCTGCCTTCCCCGAAGGCGCCTTGGCTGCCGCGCCGGTCAGGGCCGGCACGGCCTTTCGCTCCGCCAGCAACTGCTCATCCGAAACCGATGCCAGTTGTTTGTCGATCTTGGCCATTTCGGCTTCCCAGTTGCGATCGCTCATCGAACCGTCGATAGAGAGTCGGGCGTGACTTCCCGTGTCAAACCATAACGCTCGATCTTCTTGTAGAGATTCGACCTTGGCATGTCGAGCACCCGAGCCGTCTCCGACACATTCCAGTCGAAGGCGCGCAGCTTCGCCACCAGAAACGCGCGCTCGGCGGACTGCTTGAACTCTTCGAACGTGGCACAGTCCACCAAATTGCCCAGCCCTGCAGGCTCGGCCGCGCGGCGCCCCACCAATCGATCTACGTCTGCGGCCGCGATGGTCGCGGCATTGGCCAGAATCACGAGCCGCTCGATCGTGTTGCGCAATTCGCGCACGTTGCCAGGCCAATCGAGGTCGGACAGGCGGCGCAGTGCTTCATCGGTGATGTCGCGGGCCGGCAATCCATCACGAACCGCAAACTGTCGCAGGAAATGGATTACCAACTGCTCGATGTCTTCGCGACGCTCGCGCAAGGGCGGCACGGTGATGGGAACGACATTCAAGCGATAGAACAGGTCTTCGCGGAATCGACCGGCGGCAATTTCCGATTCAACATCCTTGTTGGTGGCCGCCAGCACGCGCACGTCCACCTGAATGGGCTTGTTCCCACCAATGCGCGTCACGACGCCATCCTGCAGGACTCGCAGCACCTTGGCCTGCGCGGCTAACGACATGTCGCCAATCTCATCAAGGAACAGGGTGCCCTGATCGGCCTGTTCGAATTTGCCGGCCCGATCGCTGATGGCGCCGGTAAACGACCCCTTCATGTGGCCGAACAGTTCGCTCTCAATGAGTTCCGAAGGAATGGCGGCGCAGTTCACTTCTACGAATGGCTTCCGGGCGCGCGTTGACCCACGATGAATTGCCCGCGCCACCAGTTCCTTGCCAGTGCCATTCTCGCCGGTGATGAGCACGCGTGCTGGCGTGCCCGCCACTTTTTCGATGCGTTCAAGGACCGCGCGAATGGCATAGGTGCGGCCGACAATTTCATAGCGCGATTCGATGGTCTGCCGCAGACGCTCGTTCTCGTCACTGAGCAAACGATGTTCGAACGCGTTGCGCAGCAGCACCAGCACGCGATCGGTGTCGAGCGGCTTTTCGAGAATGTCGTACGCGCCCAACTGCGTGGCTTCCACCGCAGTTTGGATGGTGGCGTGACCGCTGATCATCACCACCAGCGCCTTGCCATCGATCTGCCGGATCCGCTTGAGCACTTCGAGACCGTCCAGTCCGGCCATTTTGACATCGAGAAAGACCAGATGCGGCTTGAACTTCTCATACTCCGCGATCCCCTCGGTGCCACCAGATGCTGAACGGACCTCGTAGCCCTCGTATTCAAGGAGCTGGCTGAGTGCCTGACGAATGCCCTTTTCATCGTCAACAACGAGAATGCGACGCGCGCTCATGGATTCGGGACGGCCTTGTAAAGTGTCAAGCGACCATTGGCGATCCGCAGATCGGCGATGGTGCGCGGTAACGGAACAGCGAGCGCATTGTCGGCGAGGCCGACGGCCCGCGGCCCACGTCGCATGGCTCCGATGAATGTCGGGATCAATCTGGTCGGCACGTTCATGCCCTTGAGCCGAAGTGCCTCCACCCGGTACTGCGCGAACCCCGGACGCAGTGGCTCGATCGTGCCACCAAATCGTACTGAATCGCGACCGGACATAGCGGTACCCAACAGACGCCCAAGGGTGCCGTCGCCGGCAATTTCTGTGACATCGATGGCGGCGCGAACCAGTAGCTGGTCGCCATCGAGCGCCAGTTGCACATTCGATGCGGATTTCGGCAACTGCTTCGGCAGCCCGCTGGCCAGCAACGCCGCCAAGTCGCCGGCCCCCAGGGTAACGAACGCGGGGCCGTCGCGGGCCGCGAGCGCAGCGACGACCTTGGTGCCGCTGTTGACTGAAGTCGACGGGCCAATCGTCGCCCATTCGATGCCGCGTTCTTCGGTGCGCGAAGTATCTCGGCGCGAAGTGTCTCGGCGAGGCGTGCGCGCCCGTGACGCCGCGCTCCCAGCGGCTTCGCCAACCTTGTCAGCCGCCTTGCCGATCGCTTTCGTAAGCTCCGACGGCAAACGGTCGCCGTAGAGCCCGTAGCCGACGGCTCCAGCGCCCACGACAACCACGAGACATCCGATACGGGAGAGACAGCCCATGTCGCAGCTCACGGAATAAAGGTTGGGCAGATACCTCAGATCAGCGTCGCAAGTCGCTGACGAACATCATCAATGACCAGCGCTGGTACGGAACATACGCGCTGTGCATCTTGAGCACGCCAGCGGACGGTACGAATCCGATCGCTTAACACGGCTTTCCGTACCTCAGCGTTGGCTGGAAGCACCGCTTCGAAGGGGTGGCCCGACGCAGCCATTCGCGTCCAGCCACCATTCCATACGTGCGGAGCAGCTAGGTCGCTGCCGGTGCGTCGTACATCTGATTGGCGGCTTCGACGGTCGGCCGAAAACGCAGGGCTTCGGCAATGTGGTCGCGGGTGACCGCATCCACATCGTCCAA
>JANOKE010000125.1:0-9780 GCA_031419135.1 Gemmatimonadaceae bacterium | reverse complement strand
GGCACCAGCGACTGACGGAGCGTAGCGCAGTGGGCGCAACAGTTGCTCAGTATCGCGATCGACTCAACGTTCCCTATGGCGCGCGCCATCGCGGCGACGACCTCGCCTTCATCGAAGTGAGACTCGATGCCGCCCACTACCGCGGCCGCGTTGCGCTGCAAACGGGCACGTCGGTGCAGTCCAACTATTCGGGCGAGCCAACCGTCGGATCCATCAGCGGACCGGGACTCGGCCGACATATGCAGGAGGCTGTCGTCGGCGTGAAGCTCGCCGAAAACGTCTGGCTGGACGGTGGCGTCTTCTACTCGCACCTGGGCTTGGAGTCATGGGCGTCGCGCGACAACCTGACGTACACCCGATCGTTGGTTGCTGAATACTCCCCGTACTACCAGAGTGGTGTCAAGCTGACGTGGACGCCGTCGGCCAAACTCACGGCGCAAATCGATGTCGTGAACGGATGGCAGATCGTCTCCGAGAACAACACCGGGAAGGGTGTTGGTGTGCGACTGGACTACTCGGCGACCAGCAACAGTACACTGACCTACTATAATTTCTTCTCCAATGAAGCGGGCACGCGCCTGCGTGTGTTCAACGGCGTCGGCGCAAAGCATACCGTGGGAAAGCTGACCGTGTTGGGACAGTTCGATCTTGGCTCGCAGTCGCACAGTGCCGCCGTCGGTGGCACCTCCTCGTGGTACGGCTGGACCGGCGTCGCACGGATACAGGCCACGCCGACGGTGGCATTGATACTGCGCGTCGAGCGCTACGACGACGAGGATCAAGTGATCCTGTCCACCGGAACGCGCGACGTGAACGGTACGTCGATCGCGAACCCCGCATTTCGCGCCATCGGTGCATCTGCCGGCGTCGATGTTTCACCGTATCCGCGAATCGCGTGGCGCACCGAGTTGCGCGGCTGGCAGAGCAAGGATGCGGTATTTCCGGACGGCGCCAGCGCGACGCCCAAAAAGAGCAGCGTCTTCGTCGTGTCGTCGCTGTCGCTGACTTTCTAAGTTACCGACGTCGGAACCGCGTGCGCAGCAAGCCCCTTGGTTCTCCCGCGATCAACCATCGCCACGGCTCAGTCGCCATATTGTCAGCACGATGAATATTCTCCCCGGAGGTTTGCGTCCGTGAAACATCTCGGTCCCGTCATTCTGCTGCCCGTCGCCGCGTCACTGGCGGTTTCTGTCGCCGCCGGCCAAGCCGCGTCGCATTCGCTCTTCAACGGCACCAGCCTTGCCGGATGGCACGTGGATGTGCCAGCGATGGATTCCAACCCTGCTGCGCGCAATCCCTTTCTCGTGCGCAATGGTCTGCTCGTCACGCGAGGGGAGCCGCAGGGGCATCTCATCACCGACGCCATGTACCGGGACTATCGCCTCGAACTGGAGTACCGCTTTCCCGGCAAGCCTGGCAACGCCGGTGTCCTTCTGCACGCGTCCACACCGCGCTCGCTGTACCGCATGTTCCCCAAGTCCATTGAGGTGCAGATGGAGTCGGGCAACGCCGGTGACTTCTGGTGCATTGTCGAAGACATCACCGTGCCCGACATGGAAAAGCGTCGGGGCCCTCGGGACACGTGGGGCATCACGGAAGGGAAGGCGCGGCGCATCGTAAACCTCACCAACGGTTCGGAACGCACGCTCGGCGCGTGGAACCGCATGGTTATCGAAGCGGTGGGCCGCTCACTGAAGGTGTGGGTGAACGGCGCGCTCGTGAACAGCGGCACGAATGCCACCGCAGATCACGGGCAGATCGCGTTGCAGGCCGAGGGCACTGCGGTGGAGTTCCGGAAACTGGTGCTGACGCCGCTGTCGGTCGCGCCGTCGCGATGAGGCGGTCACTGGTGATCAGAACGCTCTCCACCTCGAGCAAGCGGTGGTGGGTGCCGCTGCCTCGCGGACTCATCACGATGCAACGCGTTACCCGCGAACCACGCGCGACACACCCGTTGCGATGCTCAAGCCCGCAGTCGCTGCCAGCCACCACGCCATGTCGGGGGATGCGCTCGACAGTTCAGCCCATGATTCACCAACAAGGCGCGGAACAACTGCGAGCGCGAGCACGGCCCAGACCAGATCTGACGCAGCGGCGCTCCAGCGTGGCCATGGCACTCTCCCCACCACGGGTGCAGCGGCAAGTGGCCTCGGCGCGCGCACCGCGCGCAAGAGTCCCACCAGTTGCCATAACAGGAGGGCTCCCATTCCCGCGGCCAGAGCGAGATACGCGAGTCGATGGCGCGACGTCATTGGCGGGAACGCGGCACCGGCAAGATACGCGGCGATTTCGTCAGCCATGCGGTGGCTTGTCGGCGTGATCGGCAGGGGAATTCCGTTGGACGCATTGGTGAGCACGACGACGCCCCAGCCAAGCGTTGGCAGCATCACCATCTTGCCACGAAAGTGCGGGACGATGCCGCCATGGTGCACGGCGCGCGTACCCCCAAGTTGACTTGCGCGCCAACCCATCGCATACCTGAAACCCTCGGCCGGCGCGCCATCATCGTGCATGTCCGTGATCGACAACGGGGTGAGCACGGCGCGACCTTCGAAGCGCCCTTGTCGCAGCTGCGCAATCAGAAAATGCGAAAGATCCTCGGCGCTGCTGATGAGTGCCGCCGTGGGCATTCGGTCTGACTCATAGCGGAGTGTGACCGCAGATGGAAATCCGAACAGATAGCGATGACCGCGCGCCATACCATGCGTCATCGCCCGAGTCTGATCCGTCTCACTGTTGGTCATGTTCAACGGCGCGAAGATATGCTGCTGGACATACGCCGCGAACGATTGACCACTGACTGTTTCCACGAGCGCCCCCAACACCAGATAATTGGGACTCGCATATTCATGCACTTCACCTGGCGCGTGCGCGAGTGTGACCCGCGAGAGTGCGCGGACATGATCCGTGATCGTACGGGTGTCACCGCGCGCACGCGCGGCGCGCGTGGGAATTCCGCTGGTGTGATTGAGCAGATGGCGAACGGTGATCACCCGCGATGCGACCGAATCTGCCACCCGAAACCACGGCAGATATCGCTGTATTGGGGTGTCCAGCGCAATGAGCCCGCGCTCGACCAGTTGCATCACCGCCATGGCCGTAAAGGCCTTGCTCATGGAGCCCAGCAGGAAGCTGGTGGACGGGGTCACGGCGCGACCCATACCATCCTCGCCAAAGCCGCGGATGTGCATGACTTGGTCACCACGCACGATGGCCAGCGCCACACCGGGCACACGATCTTCGCGCATATGCTGCGTGACATACGCATCGACGACAGAGAAATCGGGCGCGCGAGACGACCTCGGCGCCGATTGAGCAGCAAGGAGGCTCATCGACGTCGTGGAATCAACGAGTGGAGATGGGATCGTCAGAAGCGCGAGAACCCGCACGATACGGAGCATGTGCCAGTGGTACGGCGAATACGTGAACGGGTTTCGTGGGAGTCGTGAACCTGTTTCCTTGCGAAGGGGTAAACTGATCACCCCCCAGGCAGGAGGACCTCATGTTCGTCACATTGGTCGCTGTTGCACTGATGGTCAGTACCGAGAATTCAGCGCTGGCCAGATGCTCCATCGGTACCCTGCGCAATAATCCGGAAGGCTACGTCTGGCCGCTCCCCCGCATTCGTGCGTTCGTGGCAGACGCGGAGTTGGTGGTGCGCGCCAAGGCCACTGCGCGCCTTGAGAAATTGAGTCCGTCGCCCTTCGGAACAGGAGTGACCGCGGTGGTTGAGTTCGAGATACAGGAGGTGCTCAGAGGCGAGCGATCCACTGCGCAACTGTCGATCCCTGGTGATACTGTTGCACAGGATGACTTCAATCAAGGCGCGGTACCCTTCCGAATCGTCCGTCGCGCCGGTCAGCACGGTGACTGCTTCGCCACCACCTACAAGATCGGCGCAGAATACTTGCTCCTCCTGCGTATGCAGAACGGTGTGCTCAGCCCATATTGGGCGCCGCTCGCGCCGCTCAACGAGCAAGTGCGTGGTCGAGAGGATCCCTGGGTGAAGTGGGTCCGAGACCAGATAGGATAGGATTGCTGCCCGATGACGGATACGCCGAGTTTTGTACGTGGTGGGATCATGCGACTGCATCAGCGTCTGAGGACCGCGGGCGCCGCGCCCGGTCGCTAGCTGCGAACCCATATATCAACCAATATCAACTATCATGGCCAAAGGACTGCTCCATCGGATTGCCGACGGACGAACCGACTTGGTGTTTGACTATCTCGCGACAGGATACGCGGCCACGTCGGTCGACAGCAGCGGCACCTCACTCATCAGATGGTGCGCATACTACGGCGACGTTAGCGCCATGCGGTTTCTGCTTGCCAACGGAGAGTCGCTCCAATCACTCGGCGACAATCTGGACCTCAATGGCGCCGCGTTTCACGGGCACTGGCGGCTTTGTGAGTTTCTCATTGAACAGGGCGCAGACGTCAATAGACCCCTGCCCGACTCGGGAGAAACGCCTCTCCATGCCGCGCTGTGCACGACAAATCGGCTCGCTCACGATCTGGCGATTCGCGTGCTGCTTGGCCATGGTGCAAAGCCGAATTGTGTAACCAAACCGAATGCAGAAACCGGCGGCTTCATGCGGGATTGTCGAACCAAAGCGGAGACTCCCCTGCATCGCGCGGCGGCCTTCGGCACCGAGGACACCATTCAACTGCTTCTCGATGCGCGAGCCAATCTTGAGATAAAGGACATGAATGGAGATTCGCCGCTCACCTGGGCGAGTTGGTACGTGCGTCCCGATTCCATACTCCGCCTGCTCTGCTACGGCGAGTACAGTATTCGTCCGAAGCGCCGATCGATGTCGGCGTACCTCCTTGGCGAGCCCCATCCTGCTCCGCCCTCAAGGTAGGCAGAAGCTTTGACAAACATGACGATGCAAAACGCAAATTGGGCCATAGCAATCTGCAAGTGTCGTCGCTCGGCTACGGCGCCATGGGACTCAGTTTCGAATACGGGCAGCCGACTGACCGGCAGCATGGGATCGAAGTGATTCGCGCCGCCGCAGATCGCGCTTGCGTGGGTGCTCGCGCAAAAGCCGTGGATCGTACCGATCCCCGGCACAACAAAGGTGCAGCGTCTTGAGGAGAACGCCGGAGCCATCGCGGTCGAGCTCACGGCGGAGGACCTGCGCGAAATCGACAACGTGGTCTCGATGATAACAGTGCATGGTTCGCGGTACTCCGAGCACTCCCAGCGGATGATCGACCGCTGACCACGAGAACGAATTGACGTCACCTCGCGAATTCGTATTCACCGTGCTGATCGTGGCTGCAGCGCTCTCACCCAAAGCGCTCACCGGCCAACCAGTGGCCGCTCACGCATCTGACGCGCAGCGACGCATTTCGGTTGATATCACCGGGGGCGTAAGTGCCGTCCGCGGCGGTCGCGAGCCGTACGTGAATGACGGAGGCGTTGCGGCGGAGTTGCTCGTGGGGCTTCGACGACCGGCGCGCCGTGGACCGATGCACGCCGTTGCGGCTGGCATACGCGGCGATGCAGGCCAGACTTGCTATGTCTCGCCACCGCCATCGGGGTCGGGGAAGTGCGCCGCGTCTGCGCCGACTGTCCGTCATCTCGGCGTCTTGACCGGCTACGAATACCGTCGGTCCGGAAGCAGCGTTCGTGCCCTGCTTGGCCCAACGCTCTATTCCGCGAGCCGCCATGCTGGCGTTGGAGGACGGCTGCATCTGAGCGCGGCAGTTGGCGCACCGCGTATTGCCCTCACCGTGGGCGTCAACGGCAATTGGCTCACGCTGTTCAATGGATCGACGCTTCGCTATTACTCGTCCGCCTTTGGCCTTCGCTTCCAGTAACATGCGCACGCGTTCAATGGGACACGCGCGCCGGTTGAGTCTCGGACTCGGACTTTCAACCATTGCAGCCGGATGCTTGCCCTACACCATGGGGTCTACTGCGGCAATAGTACCGCGTGGAACGCAACAGACAACGTTCAGCCTTGCGGCGAGCTTTGCCGATCGCTCGCTGGATGCGCCACCGGAAACGCCGATTACCATGCTCGATGCCGAAACGCGCATTGGCATTTCCGATCGCAGTGATGCCGGACTCCGTATCACTGGTATCAGCGGCGCCGTTATCTCGTACAAACATCGCGTGCTGGGTGCGGCACAAGGGGCGGCGCTATCGGCGCAAGTCGAGGGCGGCGTGGTCAAGGCCGGTGCATTGGCGATGGGAGGGCTCAGCGTACTGGTCTCCAACGCGGACACCAAACGGAATGTGCTCTATGGCGGCGTCCGCTATCTCCCCGTGGCGCGGCTTTCCCGCGACGCCGATCGTGAGAACGCCACCATCGGTGCGTTTTTTGGTGTCCGAATACGGCGCGCATCGTTCGTGCTGCTTCCCGAACTGAGCCTGGTACACGGGTATGATGATTTCATCGCGCATCGCGCAACGTGGTTCGTTATTCCGTCACTGAGCCTTACGCGCGACCCGCGCGCGACAAAGCGGTAGGCGCGACGCCTACAATCAGGGAAAAGACTTCGCGCGCATGATTTCTCCATCAAGAAACTTTGGAAATAGTGCGCCACTTATGACGTACGTCAAGTATGACGTATTTCGCTTGGTCTGGCGGCGGTCGGCTACCTCCGATGCCACGAGCGCACCCACTTGAATGATTCGCACCTGATGGTTGCATGGTGAGACAGCTCAGCGCCGCTTTGAGATGCTGGTGCGCGTCATTCTCGAGCAGGAGGTATCCCTTCCTGCAGCGAAGACGATGTACAAGCGATTGCGCCGCTCCTTTGGTGCGCGATAGGTAACGTAGTTCATCTTCCCGTCGATCAGCCTCACGCGCGACCCGCGCGCGACGAAGCGGTAGCCGCGAAGCCAGCAATCAGGGCAAGGCCACAAACCGCTGGAGCTCCGCCAGTGCGGCGTCAACACGGACGCGTTCCGCGCTGGCGAGCGGGGCGATCAGGGTCAGGTCCACCTCAAGCGTTCCCTTTCCCTGCTTGCGCTTCCATCCACCCACCAGTTGACCGTCCACGATCACCACGTTCGAGATCAGGGCATTGCCTCCAGTCACGAGATCGAGCGAGCCAATCCGATCGGCAATAGCGGCGCGATCGCGAAAACCAATGAAGTACTCGTCGTAGTTGGGGAGCAGGTGCGCCGATTTGCTCGTGGCGCGCAGCAGCGTGAAGCCCCGAGGCGCATGATAGCGGACGTCGCCCACCACACTTATGTCGAGCTCCTTGCCCAGCGCCTCAATACCGCGGCGGCACTGGCCGATGGACAGCCCCGACCACCACGCAAAGTCATGCACGGTTGCCGGTGCGCGTGACGCGAAATACCGACGCGTGAGCTCAGCCAATGCGTCGTCTCCCGACAGGTCACGCGACCGTGGCGCGCGTTCGCTGAGCAGCGCGTAGGTGAACTGCTTTCCCACCCGTGGACCACTGCACACCAGTCCTTCCAACTCTGCCTGCATCACGATACGCGCCAGACGCTGCGTACCCTCGGTGTTGATTCGCGCGCGGTCGAGCGCGGCTTTCAACTGCGTTCGGCTGAGGAAGCGTCCACCGGCGAGCGACCGCTCAATAATGGCGCTGCTCTTTCGCAAGACGACCGGTGTGAGTTCGAGTGTTCTGTTGTACGGCGCCATCTTCGCCACGACACGTGGTGCGGTGAGTCGCTGCATCCACCGCAGGTCTTCGGGGGCGACGAAATGCCAGGTGGGGCGCATCACGTGTGTGCGCAGGATTTCACCGGCGTTGAACGAACGTTCGACGTCCGCGTCTGTCAGCCCCTTGGCGCGCATACCGATGGCCCACTTCGCGCCTGGATAGTCCTGCGATTGGACGGCGCCAAGCGTCCGAACAACGTCTCCGGCCGAGGTGAGCGTCGGGTTGGCCGTGAGATGCTGATGGCGCAATCGCGCAACGGCAATGCGTCGGGCGTTGCTGGAGTCCGTCGGCGACGAATTCGACACTGACGGGGAGGCAGGCACGGCTCAGTCTTGCAGAACTGTCGGCAACACGCCTACGTGGGCTCGCGGGCTGCTTCCGTCGGCGACGCACGTTCTCTCGTGTCCCAGTCGACATCATTGATATCGATCGGTAACTCCTCAGGCGGAATCATGACCATTTTCCCGTCTCGCATCGCCACCGCAGAAACCCCAAGCGCACGTTGGATCGCGAGCGCGCGCCGCACCGCAACGCGCGACGCAGCGATGATAAGTTCCGGCGCGGGCATGTACACGGCTCCAGACGCATCCTGTCGAGCAGAATCCGTCGCAGCCCGAGAAGCGACGTCGTCCATCGGATCCCCCACTAATCCAGTTTCCAAGTACGTGTAGCGCGCGACTTCACGCACCAGTCGCGGCGTCGCAGCCTGAGTAAGCTGTCGCCAGCGCTCGGGATCGGCAATGCGCTGCTGCCGGTCCTTCCCACCGATGCCGAGGAGCGCCAGCCTCGACCCAGCTGACGCGTCGTACACGTTCCACGCGTACACTCGGCGCACGAACATCGTGAATAGATTCTGCAGGCTTGACGCGTGCCGCCGTCGGATATCCTCGCTATGTACGCCGTGACCACCGGATAAAACCCGTTGCCGCACACTGCTCGACGCACGAGTCAATCGCACGCAGCGCAATGCGCCCTGCGTCGAACGCCACAGTATCTGCCGATGAGTGTCCGAGACCGGCGGCGATCGTATCCGGATTGATATGCCGCCCAATATTATGAATATCCACGACGATCGTGTGAGCGTGTGTGGATTTCCCCGCTCCGTTTGGGCGGCGAGGATCACACAGTGTGATCGATTCGTCACTATCTAAACCCTCCCTCAGCGCGTCGTCCCCCGCGTAGGAAGTCCACTCGGAACAACTCTGCCATTTGCCGCTGGCTCATTGAAGATGGAATCGCGCGGAGCACCCCGTTGCGCAGGCCGATGGCCAGCGCGCTGCTCCACTGCGCCACCTTCCCGACACGCCACGACTGGCGGACAATCGCCTGCGTGCGCTTCAAGCGGCGGCGCTCAAACGCAACGAAAATCTCCTCCGGCGCTTCGGTGGGCCGCTGCTCCAACAGGTCGAGCAGGACCGCCGCATCTTCGAGAGCCTGGCACGCGCCCTGCCCCATGTTGGGCGTTGTGGCGTGCGCCGCGTCGCCCAGCAGCAGCACCCGACCAAATGCGAATTGCGGGATAGGCGCAATGTCGATGATGTCGCCATGAATGAGCTGTTCGTCGCGCGTCGCACGCAGCATTTGCGGGATGGGCGCGTGGTAGTCCTTGAATCGCTCGGCCAGGCTCGCTGCCGTCAACCCCCGCATGTTGACGTCGTTCCTTGTGGCATTGATGCAGAGAAACCAATAGATCTGCTGATTCACCAGCGGCACAATGCCCACCCGCCCGGCTGCTCCCCATGTTTCGGACGTATGCGCCAGTTCGATGCCTGGATTCTGAATAACGGCCCGCCAACAGGTGTAGCCGGCATAGCGAGGCATGCTGTCAGGAACCAACTGTTGCCGGATGGCGGAGTGCACCCCATCGGCAACCAGCACAATGTCGGCACTGTGGCTACTACCGTCCTGAAAGCGTACGCTGATGTCTCGCTTCTCGTGACGGATGCCGATGGACCGCTTGGCAGTGATGAACTCGATATCTCTGGCCTCCGTCAACAGGATGTCATGAAGGTCGGCCCGGTGAATTGCGAAATTGCTCAGGCCGTCGCGCTCATTCATCGTTCGGCTGTTGGCCATCGCGATGGGTCGCCCCTTCTGATCCCGAATGTAAAACGTGTCCAG
>JANOKE010000124.1:0-11575 GCA_031419135.1 Gemmatimonadaceae bacterium | reverse complement strand
TACCGGCGATGAGATACCGGATGGCGGATATGAGAACACAGTGAAATCCGATGTCGTGTCACCCGTCTGGTATCCGGATTCCGGTATCCCATTGCCGGTATCGTAGTTGGTCGGGTGTCCGATATCGGTGTACAGTCGGTCACATATCGCGTTCACCTGGCGCCCGTGTCGGCGGACGACCGCCGTGCTCACCCGTCACTGCCCTTCACGACCCGCACCGTCACCGACAGTTGCCCCACATGTCGCATACCGTGCTCGGCGCCATGCACCAGGCATCCGATCACGGTGGACGGCAACTGCGCCCGCCCCACTCCGCGCCAGGCCCCGAGGGTCGTGTGGTCGATCGTGGTGAGCTCCGCGACCGCTGACTCGATCGTTGCATTGAGTTCCGCCAGCATCGCAGGCACGTCTGCCAACACAATCGTTGGCGCGCGCTCTCTGGCCAGCGCCGCCCGCTGCAGATCCGTGAGCGCATCACCGCGCGCATAGGCAAAGAGTCGGTCTACCACGCCAGCAATGTGGCGTACATGGAATGCCGCCGACGCCACACCGGCCGGGCGCGCGTTCCACTGGGCCTCGGTAAGTCCGGGCACCATCTCAGTCACACTGTCGCGAACCTGCAGCAGAATGTGCGCCACCGGCTGCAGCACGTCGGGCACGCCGGTTATCGGACCGCGTTGCCACCATTCAGTTTCTGGCATTTTCGTAGGGATGTGGAGGATGAATCTGATGACGCTGAGGCGCGGTGATGTGATTGAACCGCAGGGTGCGCAGGGGGCGCAGAGGACTAATCGGAAGAAACGATTTCATTCCCCTGCGACCTCTGCGAACCCTGCGGTAGAAAAATACAAAACCAATTCAACCGCGAAGGTCGGAAAGGACGTAAAGGATCAGTTTGTTGAACAACGTCGTCCTTGGCGACCTTCGCGTCCTTGGCGGTCAAATTCGTCGAACTCGCCCTGCGCGTTGACTCGGCAATATCGGCAATGTCGAATATGTCCGAGCAAGAGAATTCCGCCAGCCGCTGTCAGTGGCACGAATTCGCCGTGTAGTTTCCGTTATGAGCATCGAAGACGAATGGCTCTGGGGCTGGGACTCCACGCCCGGCATCGTATCCGTCTGGGCAGAAGGCGATGGACGCGCCTTCATCTGGCGTCGTCTCACCGATACCGGGGCGTTGGTGCGCGAGGACGCGCGATTCCGGCCGTGGCTGCTGCTCGATTCGCTGGTCGATCTCGGGCACCTCGGTGCGGCGCTGGAACGCGAATGTGTCGACGTTCCGCACGCGGACGGACACATCCGCTATCGCGTATTGGACGGACCAGGTGCCTTGCGTTATTTGGTGTCGGCCCCCGACTGGACAACGCTTACCCGCGCCATTCTTTTCGGCGCAACGAAACGGCTGGGGACCCGCGTTGGACATCTTCGCGACCTCGACGACGTCAGCTACCACGCACTGGCCCCGGAAGAGCAGTACCTGGTAGCCACGGGTCGTACGTATTTTCGCGATCTCGCGTTCAGTCAACTGCAGCGACTGCAGTTCGATCTGGAAACCACGGGTCTGGATGCAGAACGGCATCGCGTTTTCATGGTGGCCGTGCGCGACCCCACGGGCAACGTCGAAACGCTTGAGGCACACGATGAGAGTGACGCCGCCGAGGCGGACCTCATCACGCGATTGGCCGAACACGTGCGCGCCTGCGACCCTGACGTCATCGAGAATCACAATCTGCACGGTTTCGACCTGCCGTTTCTCGACACGCGCGCACGCAAGCTCGGTGTGTCGTTGAACCTCAGTCGTCTGCGCGACACCGCGCTGCGAACGCGGGCCGCTCGACGCGGGGCCAGAAGTCAGCACGACGCAAGCCGCCGCGTGCGTTTCGTTGCACCGGGACGTGAGCTCATCGACACACTCGACGCCGTGCGCCGCTACGACTTCTCGGCGCGTGAGCTGCCGGGGCACGGTCTGAAAGTTGTCGCGCGTCATCTGGGCATTGCCGGTCCCGATCGCGAATTGATTCGCGGCGATCAGATTCACCAGGTGTATCGCACCGATCCAGCGCGCGTGCGTCGGTATGCGACGGCCGATGTGCAGGAAGTTGCTGCGCTGGCGGCGATGTTGGGCGGTGCAGCGTTTGCGCTGGCGCGCATGGCGCCCAGGCGATACGAACGACTGGCCGATGCCGGCGCCGCCACCGGCGTGGTCGATCCGCTCCTCGTGCGCGCGTATCTGCGCGCCGGCCAGGCGTTACCGGCGCATCAGGCAGGTGACGGCACGGTACACAGCGGCGCTGCGCTGCATCTGTTCGCTACCGGAGTTGCGCAGCGCGTCGTAAAGGCCGACGTCGCCAGTCTGTATCCGTCGCTCATGCGCGCGTTTCGCATCGGACCGGCGCGCGATCACCTTGGCGCCTTCGTGTCACTGGTGGACCGGCTCGTGGAGCAGCGCCTGGCCGCCAAGGCCAGCGCGCGTGGCGCGCCGATCGGGTCTACGGAGCGCAACACGCATGAGGCGATGTCTGCGGCCATGAAGCTGGTCATCAATTCCGCCTATGGTTATCTGGCGGCGGGAGAAGGCCTCACGCGCTTTGCCGATGTGCACGCCGCCAACGAAGTGACCCGTCGCGGTCGTGAGACTCTCAGTCTGATGTGTCGCGAACTCGCCGCGCGCGGGGTCACTCTGTTGGAGGCCGATACCGACGGCGTGTATTTCGCCGTTCCCGAGTCGTGGAATGAATCCGACGAACGACGCGTGGTCGCTGAGGTCGCGGCGTTGCTGCCGCCGCTTGTGCAGCTCGAATTCGAAGGACGCTACGCCGCCATGCTCTCCCATGAACCAAAGAACTACGCGCTGCTGGAGTATGACGGCGCACTGGTGCTGCGCGGCGTTGCCTTTCGGTCCAGCCGCGCTGAGCCCTTCGGTGAGGATTTCCTGCGTCGCGCCCTCGCGCGTTTGCTCACGGGCGACATCGTGGGAGTGCGCGATGTGTATCTCGACACACTGGTTGCGCTTCGCAAACGCGAACTGCCAACACTGGCCGTGTCCTCGCGAGTGCGGCTCACCAAGTCACCCATCCGATACGCCGCGTCGCGCGACAGCCGACGCGAGTTCAGTTACGAAGCCATGCTCGCCAGCGGGCGCACGTTGTGGAGCACAGGCGAGCGTGTTCGCGTGTACCGCACACACACAGGCATTGGCGGCGTGGTGGACGTGTTCGATGGCGAACCAGTGGTGAACGCTGCCGACGATCGCCGAGACTACGACGTGGAGCACTACGCTCGCCTGTTACTGCGAACGTTTGCGTCGCGCCTGGCGCGCGCGTTCTCGCCCATCGATTACGCCGCCGTTTTTGCCGATCCGCATCAACTGCCGCTCTTTGCGCCACAGATCCAAATGATCCGCAGCGTACTCGATCACCAGGCCGGGAGCGTGTAGGCCCTACGCGCTACGAGATTGCCTCCGGCGACAGCACCCGCTCGTTGATCCGGCCGTCCACCATACTCACGTAGTACACCTTGGCCGCGGCGCGCGCCGACACCACGCGTTTCACCTCGTTGTCCTCAAAGTAGATGCCGGCGTCGTTGTCACAGGCGTAGCCCGGCTTCATGTCGCCGGCGCTGATCAGTTTCTGATACAACGGTCGACGACCGGCCTCCGCGTCGTAGTGCGGCGAGTGACTGCCTTTCAGGAAGCCCAGACACTTCACGATCGACAAGGCTTTGGGTCGCGAGTCGGTGGTGCCTTCTTCAAACCAGCAGAGTGAACCCGCGCTGGCGCCTCCCAACACGATACCGCGGTCCCAGGCCTGTCGGAGCACCGTATCGATGCCCTGCGCCTTCCAGATGGCTTGCTGATTGAGCGTGTTCCCACCTGAGCACACGATACCGTCCATGGAGAGCAGCACCTCCTCCCAACTCTGATGCTGCGACAGACTCTCAATGAAGCTCTCCTGCACGAACGGCTCGACGGCGAGTGGCGCGCAATGCCGAAACCATGCGACACTGCCAGCGGGACTGTCGGCCGAGGCCGTTGGCAGGTAGCACAACCGCGGTCGGGGCTTGCCGGTGAGCGCCGCCATGTAGCGGATGAACGGTGTCGCGAAATTTCCGCCGGCGATAAGGATCTTGCGCGTCGCGCGGGCATCGATGAACGAAGAAGAGGACACAGCCGAAGGCTCCGCAAGTGTGGGATTGGCGTCGGGCGACGTCATGTGATTGGTGAGCGCGCCGGCCGTGCCGATGGCGGAAGTGACAAGGAACTCGCGACGGTGCATAGGCCACCCGAAATGGGCGTGGAGGGAAAATGTGCAACTGGGGAGACTTGCGGCGTCTCCCGTGAACCGACATCGTGCATCGTCAAGTTCGCCTTCCACACTGGGGTTCGCCATGCCTCGCCGTTTCGTTTGTGCTGTTGCGATCGCGCTTCTCACGGTGAGTGGAGCGTGCGGTGAGGATGTGTCGGTGCCCCAGCGCACGGCAGACCTGTCGGTACGCCAGCGCACGGCAGACGCGTCGCCAGGCATGATGGTCGCCCCGGAATCACCGGTGGGGGTTGAGCGCGAAGCCCTGATGCGCGCCGCGCCGATGGCGGCCGTCTCGAACTCGGCCGGTGCGCCCGATCAGCTCAAGACGGATGGAACCGCCGCTCCGGTCACTCCGAGCATGATCATCCGAAATGGATCCGCGTCAGTGCAGGTCGACTCACTCGAGCTGGCCATCCTCGCGGTGCAGAAGATGGCTGTCACATTCGGCGGGTATGTGGGCAACACGGCACTGTCGTCGGGCGAGAATCAGGTACGCAGTGCCACCATCGAACTCAAAATCCCGTCGGCGCGATATGACGAGGCGTTGGCCGGTCTCACCCCCATCGGCAAGGTAGAATCGGTGTCGTCCACCGCCGAGGACGTTGGCGAGGAATTCGTGGATGTGAACGCGCGGGTGGCCAACGCTCACCGCCTGGAGGAGCGTCTGGTCACGCTGCTCGCGACACGTACCGGCAAGCTCGAGGATGTGCTGGCCGTGGAGCGTGAACTGGCCCGCGTACGCGAGGAAATCGAGCGTTATGAAGGACGCCTGCGATTTCTCAAGACACGGGTCGCCACCAGTACGCTCACGGTAACGGTGCATGAGCGCGCGCCGCTGGTGGGCGCGTCACCGGGAGAAAATATTCTGCTGAATGCGTTCAAGGACGCGTGGCGCAACTTCGTGCGATTCGTCGCGGGCCTCATTGCGATGTTGGGTTCGATCATACCGGCAATCGTACTGGCGGTGTTGCTGTTCCTGGCGGCGCGGCGCGTATGGAGGAAGCGTGGGGCGGCGCGAAACGGGTCAACCGAAACACGCTGAACGATCTGCGCAGTAATCGGGCCCGCCTCGCCACCAGCGGCCGCACGCTGCAGATTCCGGTGTCGTTGTTCTCGGCCGCGACCTTCGATTCGATCCACCGGAACCGCTGGAGACTTCATGCTGCGCTTTGCCCGCCTTTGCGTTCTGATGTTTTGCACTCTGCTGACGCTCCCTCGCGACACGACGGCGCAGGCCGCTCGCACCATACCGGCCCCAGACCGACAGTCGGGTGAAGGTGCAGGGCCGTTCGACCGATTGATCATTCGCGGTGCCATGCTGATTGATGGCACGGGCGCGCCGCCCACCGGCCCGGTCGATATCGTGATCGAGCGCAACCGGATCGCCGAGATCCGAAACGTCGGATTCCCCGGTGTGCCAATCGACTCCGCCCGGCGTCCGCGCGGTGCAACACGCGAGATCGATGCGAGCGGGCATTACGTCATGCCGGGCATCATCGATCTCCATGTGCACGCTGGGGGCCCGCCGAAAAACGCCGACCTGTCGTACGCGTACAAACTGTGGCTGGGCCATGGGATTACCACCGTGCGCGGCGTTCCGCTTACCGAGTTCAAATTGGCGCTGAGTGAGCAGGCGCGCAGTGCAAATAATACGATTGTCGCGCCGCGCATCGTGAACTACCAGAATCCGGCGAACGGGTGGGATAAGGGTCCTATTACCACACCCGAGCTTGGGCGCGAATGGGTGCGTTGGGCATCGCAGCAGGGAATTGACGGCATCAAGTTCGGCGCATTCGATCCGGAAATCATGGCGGCGCTGCTCAGCGAAGCGAAGCTGCTCAAGCTTGGCTCCACGGCGCACCTTGGACAGATGGGCGTGGCGCGCATGAACGCGATCCAATCGGCTCGGCTCGGGCTGGGCTCCATGACTCACCACTATGGCCTGTTCGAATCACTCTACAAGGCGAACTCGGTCCAGCCCTGGCCCGTGAGCTTCAACTACCAGAACGAACAGGATCGATTCGGGCAGGTGGCGCGCAACTGGAATTTGATCCACGAGCGCGGCAGCGCACCGTGGAACGCGCTTATCAAGGAGTTCCTCGATCTCAAATTCATCATCGATCCCACGATGACGATCTATCACGCAGGCACCAACGTGATGGCCGCGAGGAATGCTGATTGGCACGACACTTACACCCTGCCGTCCATGTGGGACTATTACAAGCCCAGCCGGGAGGCGCACGGCTCGTACTGGTTTGACTGGACGACTGAGGACGAAGTTGCCTGGACCAGGTTTTATCAGGTGTGGATGTCGTTCCTGAACGACTACAAGAACGCTGGCGGCCGCGTCACCACTGGTTCTGACGCCGGCTTCATTTACAAGCTGTACGGCTTTGGTACCATTGAGGAACTCGAGCTGCTGCAACATGCCGGTTTCCACCCGCTGGAAGTCATTCGTTCGGCAACGTTGTTTGGTGCTCAGGCCATCTTCGAACCGAAGGGCATCCCGATTCAATACGGCATCGTTCGCCCGGGGCTGCTGGCCGATCTGTTGATCGTCGACCAGAACCCGCTGCAGAATTTCAAGGTGCTGTACGGCACCGGCGCGGTGCGCCTGAACGACAAGACCGGAAAGATCGAGCGCGTGGGTGGTGTGAAGTACACCATCAAGGACGGCATCGTGTACGACGCGAAAAAGCTGTTGGCCGATGTCGCGGGAATGGTGCGCGCGCAGAAAGTCTCGCGCGGAATGGCACCCGGTGCGCCGCTCCCGAAGTACTGAGGTGTGCTAACGGGCGCGGACGGTCACCCGTAAAATACGATCGAGCTTGGGGTATTCGCGATCCATGAACGCGTTGCCCCCGCGCTCCAGCGGACCTTGCTTCCCTTGTCGCACGCCACTCCCCGATTCTTCGCCGTAGCCGCCGAACAAACTGTCAAGCACTATCATGCCTTCCACCACCGTGCCCAACACGGTGAACGGCTCGACGTCATTGCGCGGGTTGTCCGCCAGATTCACGTAGAGTTGCGTGTTGCGCGTATTCTCTCGCCCCGGTCCTTCGTACGAAAACGCGAAGGTGCCGCGAGTATTGCGGGAGCGCGGCGGATCATCAACGAGATAACGCCCTTTCCATGCGGCGTTCACCGCCGAGTCGCCGTGCAACCCCCACTGCGCGATGTAACCGCTGCGTACACGATGGAAGCGTGTGTCGTCGTAGTAACCCAGTCGAGCCAGATTGTAGAGTCGGTCGGCGCCTGTCGGTCCCCACGCGCGCACGAGTTCAAGCACGAACACACCCTTGCTGGTTTCGAAGCGCAGATGTGAAACTGGAGGCGCGGTTGTGCGCCATTCGGGATTCGCGGGGTCTGTCAAGAGCGCCCGGGAGGTCGCCGTCACCACGTGTGCCTGTTGACTGACCCGGCCACAGGCGAACACTGAGACGACCGCCGCGGTGACCAGTATGAACGATGGGCGCATTCCGTGAAACTGCTGCGCGGAGGCGCGCGTAGCCAGTGCCATCCTCGTTCGTGCGCCACAGGCCGCGTGATCACAACAGGCAGCATCGCGTACCGGCAAAAGGATGGGGTCACCGTTGTGCCCGAGGTGTTGACGTCGGTGTGTGAGTTCCGGCGCTCTCGCTCAGAAGCGCACCTGCAACCGCGCGTAGACGCGATCGTCGTGCACACCAGCGGCGTCTTCAAACGTTTCGTAGTTGAAGAGAAAGCTCACTTTGCTGCTTGGCAGCCCGGCATACGCGCCGACGGTCCACCGTTTGAATTCTTCGTGGACATCGTAGCGCACGATCGGGCCCACGCCCCACCGCGTCTTGCCGACGGCAAGCGCGTAGTACGCATTGCTGCGGCCGCTGGCATCGGCGGCCAGGGGCGCCTTGTCTTCGCCCGTTGCAGCCTCAGCCACAAACAGCAGTCGCGGGTGGTCGATCTGCACATCGGTCCCCCTCCGATTGAAGGTGAAGGTGTAGGCCGGGATCGTTGGTGCGGCCGTGTCGGCCGGCTGATGCTGGTCGCCGTTCCCAAGCGAGGTCCCCCAGCGAACCGTTAGGCTGTCGCGCCGGTACCGCAACCCCAGTCGGCCCCAGACGTTTTTTCGGGGCGTATCGTCCGCTTGCACGTTGAGCCCCGCGCCATTCACGACGGTGATGGCGTCCTCGAGGCGCCATCCGTTCCCGAGTCGCACAAAGCCGTCGATGCCAACGCCGATGTCGCGAAGGTTGACGCCGCGCCCAAGGCCTTCGGAAAGTTCGGTGCGGTTGACGGTGAACAAGCGCGACGACGATGTGGGGTTCTCGTACCCGAAGGTCGTCTTCATCTGTCCGACGCGGATGTCGTGCCGGGGGATGTACGACAGGGTGAAGATGGCGTCACGCAGCAGGCCGGCTACTTCCGGGGCGCGAGGGTCGATATCGACCTCGTACGCGACACGCGCGTTGACCCTTCCTTTTGCCTGGAGCCGCACACGCTGCACGCGAAAGAGGCTCGGCTCCACCGCGCCATCGCCGTTGGCGTCGCGCCGAACGCGATAGTACACCTGCATGAAGCCACCAAAATCGTGCCTGGGTTTCACGCCCTGCCTTGTGACGGAGTCCTGTGGGTCGGTCACAGCGCTCGCTTGCTCGTCAGGCGCATGAGCGGGTCGACGTGACATCGCGGAGACTGGTGTGCTGAGCGCGTGCACGCACGCGGCGGTGACGCAGAGGCGACGCAGGATCATGTGAGAGTTGCTCAGTGAAGGAGGGACAGCCTTGCCACGACTACGAGTCGTCATGGTGAAAGACGGTGATCTCCGCGCAATCGCGCAGGAGGTCGATGCGGACGACCTCGACGCGAAGCACACGGAAGCCCGTTTTGGCGTTGAGGTCGGTCAGGAGCGCACTCCGATTGGTCGGCAAGAGCAAGGGAAGCTGGTCGTAGAGAATCGACGTGGCCTTCTGGCGGTCATGCGCAGGACGCACCTCTTGCCACGCCGTCATGGCGATGATCACACCGTTGACGAGCAGCAGTTCGGCGACGCTGACGTTGGAGTCGGCAACGCCATTCAGCAGGCCGATGCCGATGACAATGAACAGGTACGTGAGCTCGCGGATGCGTATCTGTTCGGTGCGATAGCGCAGGATGCCAAAGACGCCGAACAACGCCAATGCAAAGCCCAGCTCCGTCGGGACCCTCCGCAGCAGCAGACAGAGCACGCAGGTAATGAGGTTGAACAGGTAGTACGTGAACACGAACTCGCGGCTCGCGTGACGTCGGGCGTAGATCGCTCCGATCACCACCATGGAGCAGCAGAGGTCGAGGGTGAGGCGCGCAACCATAGACGTAAGCTCCGGCCAGTTGACGAGCGCCGAGCCACCGAAGAGTGACGTCACCGGGTGCCTCGCTCGAGCGCGCGGAGGCCAGGCAGGAGTCGGTTGCAGCGCACCTGTGGTTGCGTGCAGGCGATCGCTGCGCAGTACTTGCTCACGGAGACCGGTCGACAGCCACGACGCAGGAGCTCGCGCATCGCCGGCGTGGTCCGCGAGAAGGGCCACTGTTTGACTTCGACGATGGCGACGTTGCCAAACGTCGCGATGTGCTCACGCCCCTCTATAACGAGGTCGAGGTCGATCGTGAGGCGTTCGTTGGAATCAGCGCGTAACAGCGTGATCCGCTGGAAGCTCGTATAGGCTTGCGCGATCACGGGTGCAACCAGACCACTGCTCGCCTGCACGAAGGCGCGTGCCTCGGCGTCGAGCGCGTCGCACAGGAATGGGTGTGGTTGCGCGCGTTTGGTGGTCAATTGCTCGCTTCGGCGGGTCTTGACTTCGAGCGTGGAAATGCCGCGGTCGATGTAGTGGCGCACTCGCACCTTGTGACGGAGCCGTCGCCCGCATCGGTGTGCGTGAAACGAGGTCAGCGCCGCGGTATCGAAGTACAGGGTCCGATACATCGCGATGGGCTCGGTCGTGGCCAGCAACACGAGGTAGTCGGCGGCCATCGTCGCGACAAACTCCAGCGCCGCTGCTGGGGGCAAAACGAACTTGGTGTCACACCGGCTACCCAGCTGCCGACGCGATACCAGCTCCGACGGAGCGAGCGGGAAATCAACGAGCCGGTCTCGCCATTCGTGTGGCGCTGGCGACGTGGCCTGAGCACATCTGACTGGCACGGCCACTCCTTGGTCGGTGGGTACGTGGCACACCGGATTTCGCTGGTGTGCGCGAGGCGCTTCATTCGCCTAAGGAACCCACCAGCAGAACATTTGTAACACGCCGTCACGCCGACGTGACCACCGCCACGCGCTCAAGACGCCTGGCCGGAGGAACTGGGCGCATGGCGCGGGCTCAATGCCTCCACGTGAACTTGCGGTGCGCGTCGCGCTTGGCGCCGCGCGCCGTCGCGTGATGCAACAGCTGTTGGTGGAACTCGGACTCATCGCCACGCTGGGTGCGTTGCTGGCGTTGCTGGCGTTGATGGCGACGAGATGAAGTACGGCGCTGCTGGTCGGTTTCATTCCGGTCGAGGCAGGCATCCAACTGAACACCGGCGCCTACGGCATGGTCGTGGTGTTCACATTGGGGTTGGTGGCCATGGTCGTCGCGGTAGCGGGACTCGCTCCGGCACTGGACGACATCGATGGCGGTTCGATGCGCGAGGCATTCTCAACGCGCCCATCGAACTCGGTCGCGGGCGCGACGCCGCGTGGTTGTATATACTTTCACGATACCCACGCACCACACCGCGCCAGAGGGAAAACCCCCGCGCGCACGGTGCTTTGCCGACGAAATCACCTCAGTCGCGGGAAACCCGCGCTAGCCGAGCGCTAGCCGAGCGCTAGCCGCCCGCGCTAGCCGGCTGTGGGCGGATCGGTTTCGAGGTCGCCCGCGTTGTCGCGGCTCCCACGAGGGGATCCGGAAAAAGAATGAGCGCCCCATCCCTCATTTACGAGCGCCGAACACGTGAAATGCTCGAACACCGTCTCCGTCATATGGCGTGAGTCTGCGTTGCAACAAAGACCCCAATCGGAGTTGAACGGCGCGAAGTAGGCGCAGCCACCGCACTGGCCTCCCTCTTCGTACTGGGCGGCCAGTTCTGGTTCGTCTGACCATTGATTGCGATACCGGCGCTCAGAGTCCGGATTCGAGAAACGCGCAGTGACGATCCGATTCTCGTTCGCAAAAGGAAGTCGACGCCCTTTCGGCTCCGGAATCTCGCGGCCCGTCTTGCGAGCGGTATCCAGCCAGAGCACGATGGCGTCCTGGGCGTTCGCGACCGCC